>CAYONK010000076.1:0-11043 GCA_964405285.1 uncultured Ardenticatenaceae bacterium | reverse complement strand
AGCACATCGCCCTTGAAGACGTTATAGAAGAGCGTTCCCTGGAATTGGTCTCCGGCATCCAGCAAGAGAACATTGTTCCGAGTGTTACGAATTTCTTCTACAACTGTCGCCAAACGCGGCGTGCCGGCAATGCATAGACCAGCGGTCGCATCCGCTTCGCTGCAGAAAGCGCCATTGCGGTTGTACTCGTCTACGCGGGCATGGACATCGTTGGTGTGCAGAAGAGTGAGGTCCAGAACATCTAGTTCTAACACTGTTACAGGTTCAAAGTACGCTTGCCCACCGTTGACATTTCGCGGATCGCCGTGGTAATCAACGATCATCACGCCTAATGGTTCACTGTACCAGTAACCCACCTGGCTATTGACCGCGACTGTTATCTCAGCTGTGCGTTCGGTCGGGCCAGGATTGTTGCTAATAGCCCAGTCAAACGGATAGTTCACATAGTCAAACTGTCCAGGCGGGTTGACGCTGACGCCAACACTGCCCTCGTCAAAACCGATCAACTGGTAATCAAAAGTAGAATTGGATGGTCCAAGATCTTGCCAGGCAGCTGGCAAGTACCACTCCATATAGGAGGAGTTGTAGTCAGTGTAGATGTTATAGGGGCTACCTAAGAAAAGCTGATTTGTGGCAAGATCTATTTGGATAACTCTCCAGACATTGTTATTACCAGCACCGGTCGCTGCTCCCAGGTTCCAGTTGAAGTTTACGTAATCCCATGTACCATCCTGGTCTGCGTCAATGTATAGGTTGAACTCGGCAAACGCAGGTTGAGGAACATGCCAGTAATCCCAGGCATCAATACCAACAGCGATCAAATCGCCATGTGTTGGGTCAGCCCCAGCGTAATCCATGCCAAACAGCCGCACATCAGCCGGGCCAGCCATGCCAGGATCTGGCGTGTCGTTCCATACCAGGGCGGGATATACCCATAGGCTGGAGGATATTGGGCCAAGATGGGTGATCTCGAAGTTGGCAACGTCATTCACTGGATCAGTGATCACGCTGCTCGCCACAATCTCTTCAAGCTGAGAATAAGGACGCGGTTGGAAGTAGAAGGGAACAACCAGGCTCTCATCCATCGCTGGAGAGGCGCCAAATGGCATTGCCCAGGTAGTGGTTACATCTCCCTCACCCTCTTTCAAGACGATCGGAAGGTATAGGTGATAAGTAGGTGGTGGCGCAAAGTAGACCCATCCGTAATACTCTTCCACACCAGCAGCGCCGTACTCTACTGGAATTTGGGTCATATCCAGAGTTAATGTCACTGTAACGAGAGCGCTTGCGCCAGCTCCCACCGTAACAACATCCGGTTCTACGACTAGTGTAGCGCCATCTGTCCGAGACCCAGCCTGGAACATCCAGCCAGTCTGGTAGGTCATGTCGCTATCGCCTTCGTTGTAAACGGTGACATTGCTCACACGGGTCACGCTATCGTTGCGTGACATGGGTACGCCCCAGCTCAAGCTGACCAAATCTTCGTTGCCGACGGCAAAGACATCGGTATCCACAGCGCGATAGGCGTTGACGCGACCAGAACCAACTCGAGGGATAGCGGTGCCATCCGCAAGAGGAACCGTCGTGTTCATCATCGCTGCTTTAATTGCCTCAGGCATCCGATCTGGATTTGCCTGGAGCATCAAAGCGGCAACTCCAGCCACATGGGGTGCGGCCATTGACGTACCGCTGAGGCCAACGCCACCGGTGCCACTACCCATATTGGCGGCAAAGATGCCAACTCCAGGCGCAGCAATCTCGGGCTTCAAGGCTGAATCATAACCGCGTGGGCCACGTGAGGTGGAAAGATACACTGTGTCTGCCGGTGTGAAAGGATCGACCACGGAAGATACGTCGCTTTCCGCGCTGACAATCAGCATCTGTCCATCTGCCGGGATCAGGTTCATACCAGATTGCATTTGGATAGAGCCAGCGGGAATAGCCACCGGATCGCCAGTCATGCCTAAAACACCAGCCGCGTTGTTGTAGATAATCGCCCCTACAGCGCCGAGGGCGGCAGCATTATTCACCTTTATGGAGAATGCGCATGTCCCACGCTGAATGAGGGCAATTTTCCCATCCAGGGCATCAGGCGCAATACCGGTTGTTGTACACAACTGATTGTCAGCTGCTCCGGACAGATTACCCGCATAACCCAATGGGGCTTCAACGCCAGTTACAAAGTGACCGGTATTGTCGGCAAAGCTGCCCACCGAATAAACAATATCGGTCTGAGTGATAAACGTCGTGCCAGAAACGTTGATTGTTGGGCCAGTAACGTAACCGGAAGTAGAACCGGCTACGGATATAGCTTTATCGGCTGAGGCCGGGGCGCCGGTAATATAGCTGTTATTCCCGGCGTTACCAGCTGAAGCAACAACAACGATACCAGCGGCAGCCGCATTGTCAGAACCAACAACACTGGGATTTAATGGGCTGGTAGTGCCAAAATTGCTCCCTAATGACATGTTGATAACCTGAGGCCAGCCAAACAGCATGTAGTTATGGGTAGCCCATTCCAAAGCATCAATGACCAATGCTGTGGAACCGGACTCGCCAAAGACCTTCAAGGCCACCAGTTTTGCATCGGGCGCTACACCTGCGCTCACGCTTCCGGCTGCCATGCCAGCCGCAATGGAAGCAACATGAGTACCGTGTCTGTTCTCATCCAAAGGGTCAGGGTCTGGGTGGGGAATGGGTTGGTAAGCAGAGGAGGATGAGTCTGCGTTATACGTTGTGCCAGCAAAATCATAACCAGCAATCACCTTCGCGGTAGGGAAGCTGAATGGCTCAATGATGTCTGGGTTATTGTTGGCATAATCGTCGGGATCGCCGCTGCCGCCGAAGACGGCATGGGTATAGTCGATGCCGGTGTCAATGATAGCAATCGTGACACCTTCACCAGTGTAGCCCAGATTGTCCCATACATCCGGCGCGCCGATTAACGGGACACTGGCTCCTAACGCAGGCTGGTGGATTGGAGCACGGTGGATGGCCTTGACGCCGGGGAGAGCGCGCAGATCATTCAGGGCGCTCAGGGGGGTGAAGATCTGCATACCGTTGTAAGCAGCGGTGTAGTTGGAGATGATGGTGGCCCCCAGGCTTTCGATTTGGGGGGAAACGGCCGTTTGCGCATCCAGTAGCGTCTTCTGGTAATCTTCCAACGCCGCGGTTGTCATCTCAATGCCAGCCGTTTTCTGTTCGGCATAACGAACCGCCATCGGCGCTTCGGCGAATTCAATAATCATCAGGGCTTCGCCATCAACCAGCCCTTCTAACGCGCGCGGCACGTAGCCCGCCATCTGCACAAACTCATTGACCGTCATGCCCTCGGCAAAAAGCTCCTGAACTTCGGCAGGAACCTCTTGTAAGTGGTCCGGAGGCTGTTTTTCTACCCAGGGCATAATCTCGTCGGCCGTCTGCATGGCCGACGATTCAGGAGTCATCGCTGCCTGGGAGGACGTACTCAGGAATACGAGTAACGTGCCCGATACCAGGGCGGAAACCAAGAGCAAAATCAAAAACCGATTACGCATGTTAATTCACTCCTTTTCAGGTAACTTGTGTCGCCAAACAACGAAATTCGGCTGTTTTCGCCTCCATCGTCATGATGTCGGCGCCACTGATCGTTGCCTATGTGTTGCATCTGTTTGGCGAGTTAGTGAGGAAAATCGAATCATTTGCTAAAAACTGGATGGAATCTTAGCCGTTTACACCTCCTTTCTGTGACAGCCAGTTCACATAACCATGTTGCCAGCAAAACTTTGGTGGGCGCGGTAATGGAAAAGCAATTTGGCGATTCGTTTACTTGTTTGTCAAGGTGGATTAAAGGCAACCCCGAATACCCATTATACCCAGAAATCTTTTCATGTCACCTGTTTTTTGCTTAGAGGGTGGCGGGTAACTTGCTGAGGCAAAGCCGGGCGCTGATTGTGACGGACCCCGGTTTAGGCTTGAGAGTGGCGGTGGAGATGGCTCGCCGAATAGGAAGAAGGTCAGTTGACAAACGGACTGAATTAGACTATCATCTAATTAGTTAGACGAACATCTAATAGAGGCCAATTGCCAATTGAGAAAAAGCAAACGGCCGTTTACCCGGAGGTACCCATGTTTCACCAAAATTTAAGTCAACCCCACACGGTCCACCTGCTGCTCAATCCGACCAGGCAACGGTCGCGCTCAATCAGCGCAGACGAACTGGCGCGCCGCAATCTCTTGGCGCGGAGCAAGCAAATTCTCAGCAATCTCAGCCTGACAAAAAGCGAAGAGGAAACGGAGGAAACGGCCGTTTCCCCCACCCTAGATCAGCCAGAATAAAGATCAAGAACCCCTGACGTTATGTCAAAATCTGATTCATAGGGTGCGCAGATTTCCGCCGAGCATGAGAAAATCGGCGGAAATCTGCCCCTGTCTACGGATCAATCCTTGCGCCCGCATTGCATTTGCCAGGAGAACGGTCATAATAAATAGGTGAGATAGAGCCATCAACAAATAAGGAAATGCAATGCAGACACCAACCTTGCTCTGGGATATAGGCGCAGCTTACGACATGTTCATTAGTCTGGACGTGTTGCATTCACCGGATAAATACGGGTTGCGTGGGGCCTGGGCCGCTGGTGTCCGTTCCCGTCTGCCCAACCCGGAACGCGAAGCGCTGCAAACCATCATCCCCCTGATGCGCTGGCCCCTTCACTGGATTTACTCTCTACCAGCCCCGAAAGATGGTCAGATAGTTCTATACGAGTTAGAAGCTATTCCAACGGAAGAGCGCCTGCCCCATGTTCTCTACTCGCCGGTCCTGCCGCCTCATATCCGCGAGATCATCGTGGAAGTCGCTGCGCGACACAGTTGGACAGAGCCAGAATTGCAGCATGTGCAGGCTGCTTATCAGGAACGATGGGGCAACCGGCTTTCTGCCAAAGAGATTCGGGATGAAGCTACCCGCTCTCTCACCTTATGGTCTATGGGAGCAGCATTTGGCGACGGACTCCTGGCCGGGCTACGCGCTTACCAGGAGGTGTTTTTTGCCGAAGAGGAGCTGCGCATCCGCCCGGCGTTGGAAGAAGCCCTGGCAAAGGCCAAAGAGTTGGCCGCAACCACGCCATTGCCCGAATTAGTCGAAACGCTTTCTCAGGGCGTGCGCCTGACGAAGGAGTTTGACATGCCGGAGTTGGTCCTGGTCCCTTCTTACTGGGCTGACCCGTTGATGGTATTGGGCAAGTTAAGCGCAGAGCGCGACATTTTTGTTTTTGGCGGCCGCCCGGCCGACTCTTCGTT
The DNA here is from genome assembly GCA_964405285.1 of uncultured Ardenticatenaceae bacterium. GTDB lineage: Bacteria > Chloroflexota > Anaerolineae > Promineifilales > Promineifilaceae > Leptovillus. The sequence goes on along the minus strand of CAYONK010000076.1, from coordinate 5,766 downwards.
GGTCCCAGGCGCAATCGTGCCCGACGCCCTGTTCCAAAGTTTAAAGGCGTTGGCTGACCCAACCCGGCTGCGCATCTTACGCTATCTTTCAGAAGAACCTCTTACGCCTGCCGAATTGGCCCGCCGCCTGCGGCTGCGCGCGCCAACGGTGATTCACCATCTCCACGCCTTGCGCCTGGCCCGTCTGGTCCACCTCACTCTGGGGCCGGAAGGCAAACGGTACCAGGCGCGGCACGAAGCAGTGGCCGAAACCTGCGCGATGCTGGATGCTTATCTGGACAAAGGGTCTCAAGACGATTAGCGTCAAGACGACCAGCGTCTGCACCCCGAAACCCAGATATTCTTTCCTGTTATGGGTTGCGCCACGTTCGGCTGATGTCCACCACCTGTTTCGCTTTGTCCCAAACGTCGCCAGCCTGATTGGTAACGGCCGTTACCTGCGTACTCGCTACCCCTTCCACCATCCTGGCGACAAACGCCTCCCGGCTCAACTCAACCACGCTGGCGATGCTCATGTCGGCTACTTTGCGCCCCAACGTCGAGCGCGGACTGACGCCGCGAATGTCCGTAACCGGTAGATCGGCGGCTCGCGCTGGTGCGCCGACATGCTCCCTTTCCAGGCGCTCCAGCCCGCGCATATCCAGGTTAATTTCCAGTTCAACCTGCGTATCCGCCAGAGCGCTTCGGTCTACCACCAGGCCCTCCAGCGGCGCGGCCGCTTCGGCCGCCGTGCGGATGGTGGCGTTGGGGTTGACGCCCGCCATCTGATACAGCTCGCGCAGCGTAAAAGCAGTCCCGGTCGCTTCATCAAGCAGTTGCCGCCCCCCTTCTCGCGCCAGATAACTGCCAAACGTCTCGCCCGCCTGAACGTCGGCGTAAATGGGCACGTAGAGAGCGCTGCCGTCGCGCCGCACCGCCTGAACCAGCGCTTTGGCCGCCATTCCACGCCCCTCGGCAACCCGATCCGCCAACACCGCCCGATCCATGGGCCGGAATTGCCTCGGTTGGCACAGGTAATAGAAGTTGGCAAACGAAGCCACGTAGCGCCGGTGGGCAAAGCAGTTGATGTCTACGCCATCTTCGCCGTTCAACATCACGTCGGCCAGAATGACCCAGGGTTCAGTGGGGCATGGCGGGCAAGAGGGCGGCACGACCTCGCCATTCGCAGTCACGCCGCAGCGGACAATCCCGTCGCTGGATGGCTGCGGCATGGGGTCCGAATAGGTGGTGGGCAGGCTGGTCAGCACTTTGATAGCGAAACTATCCCGTATCCGGCTGTATTCACATTCCTGCTCGTTGCAGCCGCAGCCATTGGCCGGAACCCGCACCGGCCGTGAGCGGCACTCCGCGTACTTCACCGCCAGATACAACACTTGCCCTGCCCGCCGATTCACCCGGACGTCGCTGCACCAGGGGTCTAGCAGATCGCCGCAAGGAGAGACGGCGTTGCCGTCCAGGCTTTCGCGGCAAAGGTCCACCGTCACTTCCTGGTCTATCACAATCTCGTCGCCAAACGGCCCCAGGATGTATCCCGGCTCGATCACGACTTCGCAAGTTCCCTGACCCTGGCGCACGCGCGCGCCGCAAACCACTCCCCATCCGTGTAACAGCCGGTTGTGCCGCCGCATTTTTTCGCGGAAGTAAATCTGGTCTTGGGTTAAATCATCCGGGGTGATGAGTTGGCGCGGGAAGAAACGGGTTCGTTCCAGGCCAATGCCTTCATTAGATTGGCAAGTTGCTAATTCATTCATAGTTGCCTCCTAACTCCGTAATCCGTAATCCGTAATTCGTGGTCCGTGGTCCGTGGTTCGTGTTTGTAACCCGTGTTTCCTGTTTGGTATTCGGTACTCCGTCTGGCAAGACCTTTGGTGGTTGCCAACACCATACGGATTACCGAATACGGAACACGGATTACGGACATTAGTCAATCGGGCCTCTCTCAAAGAGTTCAAACCAACTGTGGAAGTCGCCGCCTTCGACGCCGTCGCCGGAGTGGGGCAGCGTTGCGCCTGTGTCTACCAATCGGTCCCAGATGGTTTGGCGCATCATTTGCTCTTCGGTGTCCCAAATCTCGTTTAGCTGCGCCGCTGTCAGGCGGGTGCCGCGGAATTCGGCGTCCAACTGTTGGGGTGGTTGGTTGGTATCCACGATGGCGCCATCGCGGGAGCGCATTTGCACCAGGAAGCGACAGTTGATCAGTTCGCCGATGTCGTCTACTAAAATGCGGTAAACGGCCGTTATCCCCTCCTCCTCCAGCACCGACTCATCCGTGATCGCGGCCAGTTCCAGGGGCAAACGCCTGACCCGAATCTCATTCTGGCCAAAAGAGCGAAGCTGCCACAGGCGCAGCCAGGGGTCCGCTTCCTGCAAATTCGCTTCCTCCATTTCCCGATCAAACGTCACTTCCAGCCGGGGAGCTTCTAGCCATTGCCTGAACCAGCGCACAAGCTCATCGTCGCCTTGCGGTGTCAGGCTGGCGGCGTTAGGCGGCCAGATGGCGTTGACGACCGGCGGGTTGGCGGTTGGCGGCTCCTCTTGGGGGAAACTGAAGGCGTGGAACAACACGTCGTCACCGTTGGCGATGGCCGCGACTGCCGTGTTTAAACCGGCCGCTTCCCCTAATCGCCAGCGATTGGCGGCCTGACCGGCCGCGTCGGTCACGACGAGCGCTTCGGCCAATTCCCCGCCGCCGCCGCGCACGCTGAACGTCACTCGTTCATTGGCGACGCCGTTGCCATCTGCGTCCACCACCGCCACGACGATGGGGTCTGGCAAGGTTTCACCTGTAACGGCCGTTTGTGCGTCGCCGGAAACGTATTGCAAATCGCGCAGCGGCTCTTGCGCGGTGGCGTGGAACATCACGTGGCTGCCGCCCGGCACGCTGGCCTCGGCGACGTTCAGGCCGGGCGCATCGCCCAGGCGCCAGGTGGCGCTGGCCCGGCCGTCGGCGTCGGTCTCTACGCTGACGGGCTGGATCTGCCCGCCGCCCACGCGCACGGCGAAGGTGACTGTTTCGTCAGGAACCAGGTCGCCGTTGCCATCCAGCAGTTCGACGACCAACGGTTCAGGCAATTCGGCACCTGGTTCGGCTACCTGGCCGTCGCCGGAGACGTAGCGCAGCAGGCGCATCCGGCAGCATTCGTCTACGCGGGCGGCCAGGCACATGAGGAGGTCGGTCAGCATGGTGTTGCTGTAAACGGCCGTTCGAGACCCGCACAAATCCACCGCCAACGCCGCCTCATCTTCCGCCGGTAAAGCCACCGTCGCCAGCACCACACAGGCGTGGCCCGGTTCGGCGCACGCGCCAGAGAGTGTCTCGCAGGCCACCTGCCGGTGGGGGAAAGCGTCGCCCACCTCGCCGCGCGGGAAGATGGCCTGACACGCCTCATCGCTGACTTGCCCTGGCGCATCGTCCGGCGGACCGGCGTGGATTTGCAGCCGGAAACGCTCTCGGATGGTGCTGTTGGCGCACGCCTGGCGCGTGTCACAATCGCCGACCAGCACCGGGACCGGCTCCACTTCGCACTCGTGGTAGCAGAGGCAGATCGTCACGACGCCTTCACCGGTGATGGGATCGCCGTCAGGACGGCCATTGCTGTCGGTTGGTTGGCGTGGGTTTTCCAGGCAATATGGCTCCGGCACGATGATCTCGCGCCCCAACGGGTCCACCGCCACACCCGGCCGCACCCAGAGACTTTGCCCATCGTCGGCCAGCACCACCTCCAGGCCACACAACACACCCGTGCCCAACCCCAGGCGATTGAGCAGCCAGCGTTTGCGATTCAGGTAGCGCTGTTCCATTTCAAAATGCAACACGTCCAGCAGTTTGCCATAGAAGTACTTGTTGCGCGCTGGCGCTGCCAACTGTTTTAAGGCTTCATCATTGCCGTTCATAGGCCATCCAACCTCCTCAAAAAAATAGCTGTTATCCGTATCCGTAGTCCGTGAACCGAAGTCCGCGGTCTGTTTTCCGGCAAAGGGCAAATTGAGCGAACGGTCCGTCTCACGTCAGCGTGACGTCACGTCCTCCGACGCGGGCATCCCGCCCTAAACGGCGGCGATCCTGCGCTGCGGCAGGGGCCACTGCCAGCGCCGTCTGAATGCCCAATGGCCCCGGTTCCGCCAGCGCCAAATCCGGCGCGCCGCCGCCAACAATGCTGTCTATGCCAATCCGCGCCTGAAAACCGACGCGCATTCTGGCTTCAATCAGGCAGAGATGGTACGTGGTATGGGCCGGTTTTTCCCGCTCCACAATCTCTTGGACCCGCCCCGCTGTGCCTGCTGCCGCCAGATCAGAGGCGTAGATCTGCACGCAAAAGCGGTGGGCAAATTCATCGAAAAGCGGGGCGCCATATGCCGCTTCGGCGATCAGGTGGGATTGATCGAGCGTGGCGGTATTGCCCACCACTGCCCCCTGCGCGTGGGCCGGCGCTACCATCGTGTCGAAGCCCAACGTGGCGCTTTCGCCCAATGACCACAGGCTGGCGCAGCGCGCCGGTTCGCTGATGTGGGCGGTCGCCCCGGCGTGGAGGCGAATCAATTCGCGCAGGCTCTCCACCGTGCCGCGCTTGCCATAAGCGGCAAAAGCCTCGGCCAATGCCTGCCGCCGCTGCTCCTCCGACCACTGCTCCTCCAGGTCAAAGGCCAGCCAGCCCGCCAACCAATCCAACCAGGACTCTGGCGCAGGGGTGTTGAAGGCCGCCCAGGGGTCGAACAGTTGGGGCAGGTCATCCACCAGCGCCTCTACGTCGGTTAGGAGGCTCTCGAAAAGGGAGAGGGATTGGTCTAGAAATGCCCGGCGCGCCGGGTCTTCGCTGTAGATGGCGGGCAAGTGGCGCGCCCAGCTTTCATGGTTGTAGCTGATTTTTATCTGTTCCAGCAGCGGCGTGGCCGAGCCATCCCCTTGCAGCCGTCCGGCCAGCCACACATACCGGCCAGGCGGGTTCAGCACCAGAAAGTCGTCGCTGTCCACCGGCGCAGGCAGCCAGGTATCTAGCGCATTGGCCGCTGCGGGCGAGAGGGCAGCGTCCGCGGCGCAGGTGACGGGCGGCGGAGGCGGGTGGCTGCTGTCGGACGCCGTTTCGCTGGTGTAGGTGAAGAATTGCGCGTGGCAATTGTCGGGCAAGGCCGCCAATCTGGCTTGCAGCCGGTGCCAGACGGGAGGCGTGCCCAGGCCAGTATAAGGTCCGGCTAAAAAGAGGCCGCATTCACCGAAGGCAACGGCCGTTTCCCACTGCCCCACCTGTCCCCCACCACCGGGATGCAACAAGAGCCGCCCCTGGCAATCCAGCGCCAGCCCGGCCAGCGCCCCGCCGCCGGAGGCCACGCCGACAAACGTGCCATCCCGCCGAAAGACGATCAGCCGCCCCCCGGCGTCGGCCACGTAGAGCCAGTCGGGGTCCACCACGACGCCGACCGGCTGCGTCACCCGGTCGGCCACAGCGGCCCAGCGGTCTGAGGCGGCTGCGTCGTAACGGCCGTCGCGGTGATAGAGCAGCGCCCGCCCGGTCGCCTGATCGAGGATGAGAAGCCGCTCTTCGCCGTCGAGAACGGCCGTTGTGATCCACACTGGCTCTTCTGGCACAACGTCCTGGCTGCTCAGAACAGCCCAAAAATCCGGGTAGACCTGGCCGGTCGCGTCGAACTTCTGCACCCGCCGGTTGCCATAGTCCACCACGTACAGGTCCTCAAGGGCGTCTACGGCCAGGTCCCAGGGTTGGTCGAAATGGCCGTTTTCCGTCCCCGGTTGTGGCGGCAGGGTGTAAG
>CAYONK010000075.1:0-11066 GCA_964405285.1 uncultured Ardenticatenaceae bacterium | reverse complement strand
AGCATGACACGCTTAAAACCCCACGAGATCCGATTCTTTAATACTTCCGGGTGGGCAAAATTTCAGCAGCGTCTTCGGGAAAGAAGATGCCTTCCTCAGACGGGATCCACTTGGGAACAGGTTCGCCATTGACAACTTTGAGAGCCAGCTCAAAAAACTGTGGGCCTAAAAGCGGATTACACTCAATGGTGGCATTTAATTTGCCGTCAATCATCGCCTGGAAAGCATCGCGGATGGCGTCAATGGAGACGATGAAGATGTCTTGCCCCGGCCGCAAGCCATAGGCCTCAATGGCCCGGATGGCCCCAATCGCCATGTCATCGTTGTGAGCGTATACGGCGTCAATCTCGTCGCCGTACTGTTGCAGCAGCTCACCCATCACTTCTTCCCCCTTCGCCCTGGTAAAATCACCTGGTTCTGAGGCAACAATCATGATCTCCGGGTGTTCTTGGAGGACTTCACGAAAACCGGCGTAACGATCAATGGCCGGCGCAGAGCCAACCGTGCCTACCAGTTCCACGACGTTGCCCCGACCGTCTAGCAAATCTACCATCACCCGCGCTGCTCTTCGCCCCTCCTCAACAAAATCAGACCCCAAATGGGTGGTGTAGAGGTCTGGGGAGACATCGGCGCGGCGGTCAACCAAAATGATGGGGATTCCGGCGTCTTTTGCCTCCTGAAAGACGGACTCCCAGCCTGTTTCCACGACCGGCGAGACGCCAATCACATCTACCCGTTGAGCGATAAAGGTGCGAATGGCCTGGATTTGATTTTCTTGCCGCTGTTGTCCGTCGGCGAATATCAGTTCGACGCCCAGCGCTTCGGCCGTTTCCTTGATGGAAGCCGTATTCCCGGTGCGCCACTCGCTCTCTGCCCCAATTTGGGAAAAGCCGACGACGATTTCCTCATAGGTTTTTAGGCCATCGTCTGGTTGCAGCGGATTTGCAGCCTCCGGTAAGGCGGCATTGGCAGCGCAGGCGGCGAGAAAGAAGCTGAACAAGAAAAGCCCTGCCAGCTTTGTAAGTGGAATAGGGTGATAGGCATTCACGGCCGTTCCTCCCCACCATCCAGCGTCACCGGCTCAGACTGACAGGGGATCGTTACCGTCACCTGAGTGCCACCGCGATACTGGCTCTGGATAGAAAGGCCATATTGACGGCCATAGTACAACTTGATGCGCTTGTTCACGTTTTCCAGGCCAAAACCGCTCTCCTTCATGGAAATTTCTCCACCCTCCTCAGCCAGCATCGCTCGAATCTGCGCCAATTTATACGGCGTGAACCCGACGCCATCGTCTTCTACTTGCAGCAATACCATGTCATCACCGGCGCACTGGACGCGCACCACAATCATCCCCCCTTCGCGTTTGGTTTTGATGCCATGATAGAGCGCGTTTTCCACCAATGGCTGCAACGTCAGCTTCAGGATTGTGTTGTGGAGCAGCGCCTCATCTACTTCAATCCGGTAGTCCAGAATGTTTCGGTAGCGCATTTTCTGAATGGTCAGATAGCTGCGCACATGCTCGATCTCCTGTCGCAGCGGAATCCACTCTTTGCCTTTACTCAGGGCGATGCGGAAAAAGCTGGAGAGCGCGCAGACGATCTCGATCACTTGCTCGCTCTTGTTGGCTTCAGCCATCCAGACGATGGTGTCCAGGGTGTTGTAGAGAAAGTGGGGGTTGATCTGCGCTTGCAGAGCCTTCAGTTCCGCTTTTTTCAGGTTGTCGCGCTCTTCAATCTTGGCCTGGAGCAGTTCGCGGATTTTGCCGATCATGATGTTGAAGCTGATGCCCAGTTCGGTGATCTCGTCTACGTTGTTGGTGGTGACAAGCGCCTGTAAATCCGCGCCGGTGATGGTTGTGGTTACGTCGTGCAGCTTTTTGATGGGCAGGTAAATGCTGGCGGAGATGAGCCAGGCGGCCAGAATAGAGAACCCGATGATGCCGGGCAGCAAGATCATGTAGAGGATGGAGAGACGGGTGAAGCGCGCCTGATTCTCTTTGTGCTGTTTTTCGGCCTCGTTAACCTCAAACAGCATGTAATCCTGGACGCTGACTTCGACAACGGCCGTTACCCCCCGAATGTTATCCAACACCGCTTCATTTTCCGCCACCCGGCTGCCCTTTTCTATCTGCTGCCCCATCACATCCACGTAATGAGTCAGCGTGCCCATCGTCCGGCGAATGACGTCTAACTTAATGCGCGACCGATCCGAACGGGCATTGGCCGCGAGAAAGTCGAGTTGGGCATTCACCTGAGCAATCATCTCATACTGACGCCCCTCACTGAACTCCGTTTTCCCGGAAACGATGTTCCACATCTCGGCATCAATGGCCGGTTTGATATACCCATTGAGGTTATTGGCCGTTGTGATATTCGTCATCAGCGCATCATACTGGCGATTAAAACGCAGCACTTCCCAAATCAGCATGATGTTGACCGCCGAGAGCAGCAGGATAACGGTGAAAAAAGCCAGCAAGATTTTGGCCCGCAGCGAAAGCCGGGCACTGGCAAACAAAGCCACAAATTTACCTGTATGCCGGGGAGCAAACACCGGTTCGCTGGCGATCAGTTTGGCATTCATAACTATTCCCGAAAGACACTAAAAGACCCAAAGGATTTTCTGAAAACCCTTTGGGTCTTGGCTAATATGGCTGCTGGCGAAACTGTTGTGGCGGGAGACCGATGTGTTTATGGAAAACGTGGCTGAAATAGTGAGGATCGTTGTACCCGCTTTGATAGGCGATCTCCGCGCATTTCAAGTTTGTGGTGCGGAGAAGTTCTTTGGCGCGTTCCATGCGGATGCGGGTGAGGTAATCTTTGAACGACTCGCCCATTTCCTGGCTAAAAATGACGCTAAAATGGCTGGGACTCAAGTTGACTGAGGCAGCCACTTTGTTCAGCAGCAGGTCTGGGTTGGCATAATGGGCATCCATAAAGGCTTTGACCTGGTGGATAACGCGGGTGCGCTCATGGGCGGTCTGGCTGGTTCTAAACGCGATGGCCTGGGTGAAAATGCGGTCCAGCGCCTCCCGCATCTGCGCCTGGGTCTGTAAACCCGCCAGCAGCAGTTCCATGTCTTGAATTTCAGGGATGACTTCTGCCGCTACGCCGCCCAAATCGCTGATGAATTGCCCGGTCGTGACCATTACCTCGACAAATAAGTAATGTTTCACCAGGTCCGATTGGGTGGCTGCCTGACTGATTGGCAGGAGATGGGTGGTAAAGAAGGCGTCATATTCACCAGCAAGACCACACCGAAGAAAATGTTCCACGGCTGCCTGATCCAGCTTCAACTTTTCAATGGGAGAACGGCCGTTTCCATCATCCCTCCCCTCTTTGCGGCCATTTTCCCCTTTCACGCCACTCACCTGATCCAACGCTTCGGCAAACGATTGAGAAATCTCCGTCAGCCGCTGCTGCGGCGAGCCAATCCCGGCCAGAATTGTGCAGGGTAGCATGTCGGCCACGTCTTGGGCAATCAATTGGGCCAGAAAAGCGCCATCCTGCCGGAGTCGTTCCGGGTCGTCGCCGGTCATGATCAATAACAATTCCTCCGCACTCTTTTGCGTGAGAAATGCGCCAGGATAAGCGCGGGCCAGATCGGCAACAAGCGCGCGCACTTGCTGGTAATCGTCATAGTCCAGGGGGGAAACGGCCGTTGTCACCTTCACCTTCAGCAGCAGCACCAAATAATAGGGAGCGATGATATTCAACCCCAACTGCTGGCACTGCTCAATCGCCTCTGTAGACGAGACCCCCCCCACGACCAATTGGAACAGCAAGCGCTCCCGCTGTAAAGTGAGGTTATCTTGAATCTGGTTTTGTAGCTGCTTGAGCTTTTCCCGTTCTGCCTGTTCCTGGTCAAGCAGGGCGGCGATGCGTTGTAAGACTTGGTGGATTTCAACGGCCGTAATCGGTTTGAGCAAGTACTCCGACACCCCCAATTTAACGGCCGACTGCGCGAAATTAAACTCATCGTGCCCGCTCAAAATTACGATCTTCACCCAGGGCATCCGTTCGCGCACAATCTTGCTCAGTTGCAAGCCATCCATAAAAGGCATTTTGATGTCTGTGATCAACAAGTCTGGCTGCAAATTTTCAATGAGCGGCAGCGCCACCTCTCCATCTGGCGCTTCCCCAACAAATTCAAAACCAGCCGACCCCCAATTGACTTTGTTCCGTATCCCTTCCCTGGCCACAATCTCGTCTTCAACAAGAAATACCTTGTAGGACACGTCACACCTCCTCTTCAATTCACAGCTAGAGCGTAACTGTTCAGCTCTTTGCCCGCCCCCAGCCCCCAGGGGGAGCAGGTTCCCTCTCTATACGGTTAGGGTTAGGGAGGGGGCTGTATAGTTACGCCAGATCGGCGTTTGCCCAGCCAGATTCCCAACCTGTTTCTTTCTCGTTAACGGCCGTTTCCCTTCGTGCCTCTCCTCGCGCAACCGGCATTGTTAACGATAACAAAAATTAGTGTAACATGGATAGAATCCGGCGTCAATTATCAGTCAACACGCCGATTGACACCGCAGCAATTCGAAATATAGACCTTATCGGGATTAACCTTATGCCAAAATATCAATCCGCAGATTTCGCAGATTCACGCAGATTGAGCAGAAAAATCTGTGGAACCCGCGTGAATCTGCGGCTGCCCCTGTTTTACCGGCAAAGGCGGGGTGGGCATCGGCTTGGGACCACATGACATAGCGCAGGAAAAAAACGGCCGTTCATCACTTGTTCCCCTTCTAAATTGCGCCAGACTAGACGCCCTGGGTGGAGCGGCAGCCACACATAGCCCGCTCCAAAGGCGACAAAGCGTAATTCAGGAGGCAGTATGAAACCGTATCTCATCTTCATCACCCTATTGGCGCTGCTTGTGGCAGGCGTAGCCAGCGGTGGCCCCATCCAGGCCACCACAGACCCCGGCGGAGGACAAACCCTGGCCTATCTGCCCCTGGCCGGGCCAGAGGTGGAGGCCCGCTTGTCGGAGAGCGTCACCCTTTTCGCCCGCGTCAACGGCCGTTCCGGGCCAGCTTTGCTCATTGGGGCAGACCCGGCCGTGTTGGCCGAGGTGGACATCCCGGCGCAACTGTTAGAACCCATCCCGCCCCAGGCCGCCTACTACCTGGTCTACCCCCGTCCGGGGCAGACGGCGCTTGCGGAAACGGCCGTTGGGCAAACCCTGCTCGTCGAAGAAGGATGGCGTCTGGTGCGGGCTGCCCCCGCCGCCGCGGAAGCATTGGCCGCCGAGGGGTGGCAGTTGCAGCGCATCACCCTGGACCCGAAACCGTGGTTGGGAGAAACGGCCGTTGTCTACGCCCCGGCCGTCGTCGAGCCAGACCCCCTGGTGCAAAACATGGTCGCCGGCATCCACAGCGACACCCTCTACCAATACACCGGCAACCTGAGCGGCGAATGGCCCGTCACCATCGGCGGCGCGCCCTACACCATCCTGACCCGCCACACCAACAGCGGCACGTCCATCCAAAAAGCGACCCAGTTCGTCGGCGAACATTTCGCCGATTTGGGGCTGGCGGTGGAATATCATCAATGGGGCGGCGTCACCTATCCTAACGTTATTGGCGAGATCCCCGGCCTCAGCAACCCGGAAACCATCTACATCCTCTCCGCCCATCTGGACAATATGCCCTCCGGGCCATTAGCGCCGGGGGCGGACGACAACGCCAGCGGCGTGGTGGCGGCGTTGATCGCCGCCGACATCCTCAGCCAGTACCAATGGGATTGCACTCTACGCTTCGGCATCTGGACCGGCGAGGAGCAGGGACTGCACGGCAGCGCCGCCTACGCCCAACGCGCCTACAACCGGGGGGAGAACATCGCCGGGGTGTTGAATCTGGACATGATCGCCTGGAACACCACCGGCAGCAGCCCGGACATCGAATTACACGCGACCAACAGCCTACCCGCTACTCTGGCCCAGGCGCAGCTCTTCGCCGGGGTGGTTGACGCCTATGGCCTCGACCTGGTCCCCAACATTATCCCCAACGGTATCGGGGCCAGCGACCACGCCTCGTTTTGGCAATATGGCTACCCGGCCATTTTAGGCATCGAGCGGTATAACGGCGACTTCAACCCTTACTATCACACGGTCAACGACCGCCTGGCCATCCTGAATATGGCCTATTTCACCGAATTCGTCCGGGCCAGCCTGGCGACCTTCGTCCATCTGAGCGGCTGCCTGGTGGCCGATGGCGTGGGGCAGGTGGCCGGGCAAGTTAGCGAACAGGGCAGCGGCAGCCCAATTGCCGGGGCGACGCTGACTTGGGAATCGCCGACGGGGCAAACGCTTTCCGCCAGCAGCGACGCGGGCGGCTATTACACCCGCACCCTGTTGGCCAATACCTACACCATGACCGTAGGGGCGTATGGCTATCTACCGGTCACTTTGCCGGACATTGTGATCATCACCGACACGGTGACGACGCAGGACGTGGCCCTGGAGGTCGCCCCCACCTTCACCCTCTCCGGCGTAGTGCGGAGCCTGGATACGGGGCAACCGCTGGCGGCGCAAATCACCTTCGTTGACGCGCCGGTGAGCGTGAACAGCGATCCGGCGACTGGCGCGTACCAGGTGACACTACCCGCAGGCGAGTACCAGATGGAAGTAACGGCCGTTGGCTACCAACCCACCGGGCGGAGCATTCACCTGGATGGGAACCAGACCCAGGATTTTTACCTGGCTTCGCTCCCCTGCGTGCTACTGGTGGACGATGACAACAACAGCCCGGACGTGCGCCCCTACTACACTGCCGCCCTGGACACGCTGGGCATCAGTTACGATGTGTTTAACGCGGGCAGCGGCAATGGCCCGTCGTTGGCAGAGATGACCGGCTACCAGGCGATTATCTGGTTCACCGGCGACAAGTATGGCGGCACGGCCGGCCCCAATAGCGTAGACGCGGCCAATCTCGCGGCTTACCTGGAGGGGGGCGGAAGGCTCTTTTTGTCCAGCCAGGATTACCTCTACGATATGGGGCTGACGTCGTTTGCCCAGACCTACCTGGGCGTTAGCTCGTTTAACAACGACGCAGGCAACGCGACTGTCAAGTATGGCGTGGCCGGTAATCCCATCGGTGATGGGGCCGGACCCTATCCCCTGAGCTATCCATCTGGTTTTAGCGACTATGGGGACATTATCAACAGCGGCGGCGGCGGTTCGGTGGCTTTTCGCAGCAGCGCTGCTGGTGGCAATAGCCTGGACGTTACCCAAACCGGCGACAACTGGAAGACGGTCTTTTTCGCCACTTCCTGGGTGGCGGTGGCCCACGCCAACCCGGCCAACGGGGCGGCGCTGTTGCAGCGAATCCTCGATTGGTTTGACGCCTGCGCCTGCCAGCCGGTCAGCATCCACAGCGTGACGACGACCGCGCAGGGTTGTCTGGTGGATTTCGCGCCGGTCTATGGGGGCGAGCTGCCCATCACCTGGGCCTGGTCTTTTCCCCAGGGGTCGCCAGCGACCAGTCAGAGTGAAGCGCCGGGCGGGATTGAGTTTGGTGTTACCGGGACGTATTCTTACACGGTAACGGCCGTTAACTGCGACGGAGCGTGCAGCGATCTATTCTCCGGCGAAGTGACGGTGGCCTGCGACGTGTGCGCGCCGGTGACGACGGTCCAGGTCGCTCAGGCGACAAGCGGGACGCTGTACGCCGGGGACACGGCGACGCTGGCGGTGACGCTGGGGCCAGAAACGGCCGTTCCCCCCTTCACCTACACCTTATCCATCAGCGGCACGGAAGTGCTGACCGGGCAAGTCGCCAACGGCATCTCTTTCTACATTGAGCATACGTTTACCGAACCGGGCGTTTACCCGGTGACGCTGAACGTGTGGAGCTGCGACCTGGCCGCGCCGGTCAGCGGCGATTTGTGGGTGACTGTCCTACCGGCGACGGAGCGATACAAGCTCTATCTGCCTCTGGTGGTCGGGCCATAAGCGTTCGCCGCGCCAGGACAATGCCATACCCGCCATCCCCAGGCTGCGGCGCGAGCGAACATAATGCGGGAAAAGGGGCAGCCTGTTTGGGGTCATGGGGCTGGGAGAACGGCCGTTCTCCCAGCATAATCATGAGTATCAGGCTCTCTGCGCCTCTCCGCCGTCAGGGCAGTTTTGCCGGCCCACCTTACCAATGGGCCGTAGCCCGATCAATCCCGCTTCCTTATACTTGATTCGTAACCGTTCAGACCTGACAGGTCTTCGGGAGGACTGAATGCTCCCCTTGATTCAACCAAAGAGAGCTTGATATCAAGCGCTTTTTCCGGTGTATACGGTGACGATTAAGGCCGACATGAACTCCAAACAAGCAAAGAGCGCCTCGACGCTGGCAACCATTGCTTCACCTGATATGGCGGGAGAATTCCCGCCACATCAGGCTTTGCGGCACAAGATCAGTATCGCCACCATGGTCACGATCTTAAGCGGGGCTATCGCTTCTATGCTCTATCTGACGATATTAGCGCCGCTGTCGGACGCGCAGCAAAGCCCCTCAACCCCCCTCAACCTGACGACTATCGTCATTTTTGTTTTATTTATGATTGGCGCCTTTTGGTTGGGTGAGAAGATCACCCATGACCACAGCATCCCGGTGGGTGATTGGTATGAGCGGCTGCGACGTGGTGAAACAGACGTGCAACCGTCGCTGACAATACAGCGCTACGTCTTTTTATGGCCGATGCGGCAAACGGGGGGAACGGCCGTTATCTGGGTACTCGCCGGTCTCTTCTTTAGCATCCTGGCCGGAATCGGTGGCAGTTGGCAAGATGCGCTGCAAAACTTCATCGCCATCACCATCGTCGGCGGCACCATCAGCAGCGTCTTGCTCTACTTTGCGGTTGATTGGATGTGGCGGCCGGCTATCGCCCTCTTTTCCCGCGGCAACAACCCTCGGCAGATAACCCGCCTCTATCTGCCGGTCTTTGGGCGGCTGCTTGTCGCTTTTTTGCTAATCAGCATCGTGCCGCCTGCCCTGTTGTTGGTGACGACCGCGCAGCGCCTCTCCCTGCTGACAACGGCCGTTCATCCAGACGTATTGCTGGCTAATCTACAGTTGGTGCAACTGTTCATCTTTGTCACCGGTTTGGTTGCCAGTGTTGGCATTGCCGTCTACATGGCGCGGGGAATTGTGGGGCCGCTCGAAAGCTTGCAGCGGGGCATGGCGCGGGTCGAACAGAACGATTTCGCCGTCACCATCCCAGTCACCAGCGGCGACGAACTCGGCTATCTGACGTTTCGCTTCAACCAGATGACGACCGGACTGCGCCAGGGAGATCTGCTGCGCAACCTGCTCAACCTTTACGTCAGCCCGGAGGTGGCCCGAAACGCCCTGGAGAATGGCACCCAATTGGGCGGACAGCTTGTAACCTGCTCCGTCCTCTTTGCCGACATCCGCGACTTTACCACCATTTCCGAGCAGCTTGCTCCGGAGGCGTTGCTGAAGTTGTTGAACCAATACATGAGCGCGATGGTCGAGGCGATTGTGGAACAAGGTGGCATGGTAAACAAGTTTGGCGGCGATTCGCTGTTGGCCGTTTTTGGTACGCCGCTAAATCCGCAAACGGACCATGCCATCAAAGCAGTCCGGGCGGCGCGGGCGATGCTTGAGTCGTTGGCGAAGTTTAACGGCCGTCAGGCAGCCCTCAACCAGCCACAACTGCGCATTGGGATAGGCGTGGCGACCGGTCCGGTGGTGGCGGGCAATGTGGGTGGGCAGGAACGGCTGGAATATACCGTGATCGGCGATACGGTGAATCTGGCGGCGCGGCTTCAGGACAAGACCAAAGAGCTGCCGGGGGATTTGCTCATCGCGGAAGCGACTTACCTGGCCCTGGAAGATGACCTGGCGGCGCGGGCGAAACGCTTAACGGCCGTTTCCGTCAAAGGCAAACAACACCCCATCGCCGTCTATACCATCCCGAATCATCCCCAACAAGGCCATGAAGAAGTGGTGAGTGGCAAGTTACAGGTTACAAACCACTCCGATAAAAGCCACCTGTAACCTGCAACCTGTAACCAAAAAGTTGCCCACAACCTTTCGCAGTATAACCGAGTCAAACGACGAGACAGATTCATGGCCTGCGCAGTCGGGCCATCACTTCCGGCAATAAATCGGCCAATTCACCCATGAGCAAACCGGATGGACGGCCATAAACGGCCGTTGCCGCCCCGTGCAAATAAGCCCCCAGGCAGGCCGCCTCATACGGCTCCATCCCCTGCGCCAGCAAACCGACAATCACGCCGCCTAGCACGTCGCCGCTGCCACCGACGGCCAGAGCAGGATTGGCAAAGGGGATGAGGGTACAACGGCCGTTTGGCGCGGCCACCACCGTATACGCCCCCTTCAGCAGCACAACCTGCCCCCACGCCTGGGCCTGCGCCTGGGCAAGCGCCACCCGGTCCATTTCCTTCAATTCGGCCAGAGACACCCCCATCAACCGGGCCATCTCGCCGGGATGAGGGGTCAGGATGCTCCCCGCTGGCAGCAGGCCGGGCCAATCTTCCATCCGCGCCAACAAGTTTAGGGCGTCGGCGTCCAGCACCAGCGGGGGCAGGCTGTCGCGGGCGGCCAACAGCGCAGCCATGAAAGCGGCTGCCTGGTCCAGGCCAGGGCCGACGAGCAGAGCGCGGCCATTGGCTGCCAGCAGGTAGGGCAGACTGTCCGGGCCGAACAGGTGTCGGTCGGGAAGCGGAGGATAGGTGGCCTCAGGAAGCTGCCCGGCGACAGTGGGGCGGATGGCTTCGGGCACGGCCAGGGCGACCAAACCGACCCCAACGCGATAAGCGGCGCGGGCTGCCAGGCCCGGCGCACCCCAGTAATGATGAGAACCGGCGGCGATAACGGCCGTGCCAAACGTCCCTTTATGCCCGTCTAACGGCCGTTTTGGCAACATCCCCCGCGCATCTTCGGCCGTCATCACCTGGAGCGCAATCTCGGCTACCTCTGGCAAATCAGGCGGGATGGCGATGTCGGCAACGACCAGTTCGCCACAGGCCACCGCGCCGGGGAAGATGAAATGTCCTCTCTTCGGCCCGGCAAAGGTGACGGTGAGGTC
>CAYONK010000074.1:1626-11081 GCA_964405285.1 uncultured Ardenticatenaceae bacterium | reverse complement strand
GGGATGCTTCGGAGGATGCTTCGGCGTTGCTCAGCACAGGCTCTCAGCATGACATGTCTCTTAGCGACTGTATTACTTTGTCAATCTGCCATGAAATGCCGGGGACTTTTGCTGCCACACAACGGAGGCAAAACGATGTTAGGTAAAGGACGACGTGAACAACGGCGCGAGGAACGCGAGGTTTTTGGCCGACGCGGCACAGCCACCCGCTACAGAATGCGGCAAAAATTGGTGGCCTTCGGCGATGATTTCTGGATCGAGAACGAGGGCGGGCAACGCGTTTTCAAGGTAGATGGCAAAATGCTGCGCGTGCGCGACACCCTCTTCTTTGAAGATATGCAAGGGCAAACCCTCTGCAAAATTCAGGAAAAGCTGCTGCGGATCAAGGAGACGATGACGATTGAAGGACCCAGTGGCGAGCGGCTGGCCACTGTCCGCAAAGCGTTGATCTCCCCGCTGCGTCACCGGTGGGTGGTGAAAGTTGGCGACGGTCCAGACCTGAACGTGCAGGGCAATATCCTCAGCCTCGAATACACCATTGGCGAGGGCGGGAGTAAGATCGCCGAAGTCTCCCGGAAGTGGTTCCGCGTCGCCGATACGTATGGGGTGCAGATTGACCCAGGACAGAATGATGTTCTGATCCTCGCTGTCACCGTTGCCATTGATATGATGGCGCATGATTAGGAGTAGAAGCAATTGACAATTAGCAATTGTCAATTGTCAATTGACAATTTGATCTTATGAGCCGACAGTTTATTAACCGGAAGACCATTGGCGCAGACCTGACGGCCGGGCTGGTTTTGGGGATTCAAAGTATCCCTGACGGGCTGGCGAATGGCCTGTTGGCGCTGATCAATCCCATCTATGGGCTGTATGGCTATATGATGGGCACGTTCAGCGGCGCGTTTTTTACCAGTTCTGCCTTCATGTCTATTCAGGCCACCAGCGCGATGGCGTTGGTGATCGCCAGTGTGCCGCAAGTGACCCAGGGGCCTAGCCCGAATGCGCCCCTCTTCACTCTGGCGATTCTTACCGGGCTGTTTATGCTGCTGGCCGGGCTGTTTAAGCTGGGGTCGCTGGTGCGGTTTGTGCCGAATGCGGTGATGACCGGTTTTGTCAATGCAGTGGCGGCGCTGATCATTTTGGGGCAGTTGGACGACTTTACTGGCTACAGCAGCAGTGGTGGGAACCGCATCACCCGGACGTTTGACCTGCTGCAAAATCTGGAGCAGGTTCACCTGCCGACGTTGATGGTAGGCATCCTGACCATCATCCTGATTCTGACGCTGGAGAAGACGAGTTTAAAGGCGTTGGGTATGGTGGTGGCGATTGTGGTCGCTTCGCTGGTTGTGCCTTTGGTCGGGGCGGATGCTGTCACTTTGGTGCGGGATGTGGCCGATATTCCCAGTTCGCTGCCCCGGCCGGCGCTGCCATCGCTTGAGGCGGTCCCTGGACTGATTATCCTGGCGCTGGCGCTGGCGTTTGTCGGGTTGATGCAGGGGGCAGGCATTACGCAATCTATCCCCAACCCCGACGGCCGTTATCCAGACACTTCCGGTGATTTTGTGGGTCAAGGGGTGGCGAATGTGGTGTCGGGGCTGTTCCAGGGAACGGCCGTTGCCGGTTCCCTCTCCGCCACAGCCTTGGTTGTGGGGGCCGGGGCGCGTTAAAGTGACCCCCATCGTCAAGACCACAAATCAGCAAAAACAAGGGTCTTTTCAGGATTTCATGGGGTTGCACCAGATGTAGGGCGACCCCTGTGGTCACCCTCGACTGAGCGGGTACAAGATTCGCCCCTACATTTGGTGATGTCCCACGAAATCCTAAAGGTCCTCTTTTCTTTATTGGCCTGCCAGGAAGGCGGCAACCACCTGATAACGGCCGTCAATCTGGTCAATCAGCGCCTGAACGGCCGTGGCGTAAGCCGCTTCGCTGCTTTCCCTGGCAGCATAAGGGCCAATCAAGGCAGCCGCTGCCTGGATGTCTGTCGCCAATTCGTCCGGACGGAACACATCGTTGAGCGCCATCGCCATGTACTGAATATACCGGTCATAGTAAATGGGATCGTCCAGCAGGTAGCGAATGAGCGGCCAGTTATCACCCACCTCTGCCTTATCCAGCGAGACGGTAGTGCGCCCGCCAAAGCCGCCTTGCATACCACCTGCCGGGGCTTCGATTGGCCCGTCGGGACCACCCATGCCACCCAGCACCAAGTTGTGATCCCACGAAATCCATGTCAACTGGCCGGTGTCCGGATTGTTGTAGAGGTAGTAATTGTGTGTCATGCTACCGTAGGTGTCCCAATGCTCGATAATAGCGCTAAGCGCCAGCCACTCCAAAAAGGTGTCCACATCAAAGCTGGCCTCCAGGCTGGCGCGCCAGGCGGCGGGGTCGGCCGTGCGTTGCGCCGAATGCAGCGCCTGGTAGAGGGTTTCAAGGTCGCTCCAGTCCGAGTCCTTGTTGTTTTCCTTCTGGAAGCTATCTGCGATTTGGGCCAGGGTTCCTGCTGCCAGGCTGGCCGCCGCGCCATCCCCTTCATAGATGTTGCCGCTGTCATCTCCAAAGAATCGCTCAACGGCCGTATCGTCAATCACCTCGATCATCGTGTATAGTCCCAGGCTCACCGGCCCTTCGCCATAGTCGATGATCACTTCATAGTAGGCGGTTTCGGCCGCTACCAGGCCCGCTGCCTCCAGCAGATCATAGGTGAGCGCGTCGCGCATGAAGGTGGCGTCGCCAAAGCCGTTTGCCAGCGATAACTGCTTGAAGCCATAGAAGCGCTGGTTCTTGATTTCGGGGTATTCATCCTCGAATTCGTCAAAGTCTAGTTTGAGGGGCAGCTTGAGCGAGCCGCTATCCCAGCCGCTTCGCAGTGATGAATTGCCTTTGTAGCGCACCCCGACATTGGTCCACGTGTTGCCCTCAAACTCGATGGTCGCCGCCACCCACATGGGATTCTCGGTAGTAAAGCTGCCGCCGGCGAATGGTTGCTGCGGACGTTCCCCGCCCCGTGGCGGTTCAAAGCCATCCTCAGGTAATTCATTCCCCTGTGGCGGCTGGAAGTTCCCGGGCGGACGTCCCCCGCCTGGCCCGCCTACTCTCCCCTGGCCGCGCCCCGACCCCGACTCACCCAACAACGTCACCATGTTGGCCTGCATCGCCTGCCAATCATCCGGGTCAATGGTGATTGTCAATTGGCTTACCTTGTCCTGGGAAAACACAATGTCATAGTTCGGCGCTACTTTGTTGCTGTGTGTGGCGTCGGTCCAGCCTTCGGGACGGTTGGGAGAATCGGTAACGGCCGTTTCTGCGGTACCTTCACTGGTAGTTACCGATACCGGCGCTGCATCGGTCAGGTCCGTCGCCTGACTGGCTGCCTGGCTGGTAGCGCAGGCAGTCAATGCCAGAGCCAGCCAGAGAATTGATATCAAAAGAAATCGGTTATAACTCATTATTCATCTCCTGGTGATAGGGTGTATTAAATGTTATGAGTAGTGAGGGTCTTATACTCTTTCCCGCTCTGCATCAGGCCAGGTAAAGTTCATGCCTGCTTTCTGCGGGTCATCATAGTAGATTTTGATTTTGGCGGTGTCGCGCAGGAAATTGATCCGTCCCACTTCAAACCGCTTCACCGGCAGGCCGGTGCGTTCGCGCAGATCGGCCAGCAGCAGGTCGTGGTTTTCTGGTTTGATAAGCTCAATGCGCTCGTAGGCGACGGTTTGGGACAGTTCGTATTGAAAGCCCCATTCCTGTTCCAGAACGAACAGGGTGGCGACCACGGCCGTATTGGCCAATAGCAGCGACAGCCATTCCTCATTGCCAATCAAAATCGAGTTCAGTACCGGCAGGGCGATGATGATGAACAGGTAGGTCATCTCTCGGCTGGGCATCGTCTCGGTGCGGTAGCGCAGCAGGGAGAAGAGGCCGAACAGGCCAAACCCGACGCCCACGCTGATTTCCACGCTGGTAAGCACGCTCATGACGAAGTAGACGGCCGTATTAAACGCCAGAAACGTAAACACATAATTCTTGTTTTGTTTTGCCGGGAAGTAGATGAACCGGACGATAACGATAGCAACGAGCAGGTTAAACAGAAAACCAACGAATAAGTTAGTGGACGTAACCATGAGATTGTCCTCCTGTCAATTTTTGCACCAACAGATGCAGTGGTTTGAAGTTATTTCGTTTGAGCTGCGGGTATAAAGCGCTTACCCCCAGACAATATTTGCTAAACCCTATGGGCTGCACGCCCAGCACCCGCATTTGCTGCACAAAGTCTGAAGTTTGGGTAAATCCTTCCCGCTTCACCTCGGCGATAGCCAGGCTGGGCAGAGCCAATTGCTGCTCGCCCCGATAGAAAGCCAGGTCGAAGTCCAGCGTCAGCCGTTCGGGTCGGTGGCGGCTCGCCAGGGTGATGCGGGTGAAGCTGTTGCCCAGCACCGGCAGTAGTGCGCCGGGTTCGTATGGGTAATGGGTTTGGAGGAAAACGGCCGTTTCCCGGTTCACCCTGGTCATCAATTCGGCCGTTTGCAGGCGCTCTTTCACGGTGCGCTTCTTGTTGGTTTTGTGTTTCACCTCAAAAAAAGCCAGGTTAGAGTCCAGGTAGGCCCGCGAGCGCACTTTATACCGGTTCAAGGCCCCGGCATGGTGGCGCTGGTACAGATCAAAATCGGCCGTGTCGAAGTAGAGCGTCTGGTAATGGTTCAGCCGCGTCTCGCCTATGACCAACACGCGATAATCGTTTGGCAGCTGGCTGAGGGCGGCCAACAGCGTGCTGGTGTGCATAACAAATTTGGTGTCCGTCCGATTTTGCAGCGACACGTTGGCCATTTCGCCCAGGCTGATGGGTGCGTACTGGTTCAGAATGGTTTCGGCGGTGGATACGGCCCCGTTCAGCCTGGCGTGTCCCGTTTGCTGCATCTTCGGTTGTGGTTGGGTGATCATCTTGAACATAAGATTTTGTCCAGGGTGTTAACGTAGTCTGGCGTTGCCAATCATCGTGACGGTGCTGGCAACGGTGAAGCTGGTGTACTCAGCGCCGCCACTGTAGCTGCCGCCGCTGTACAGGTTGTTGGTGAGCGTGCCGGAATCTGTGCCGCCGTAGTAAACGGTGTACGTTTCACCGCGTACCAGCTCTGGCGAGGAAAAGGCGAGCGATTGGTACGCTTTGCTGGGGGCAAAGGTGAGTACCGCGTTGCCGCTGCTGTCCTCAATGTGAATGAGCGTTCCGGCTGGCAGGGTACCGTTCAGATTCAGCAGCAGCGCGTTTTGAGTTGATGAGACATCTGGAGCCTGAGCCATGCCCGCGCTGCCTGCGGCCACCAAGAGGCCACCCGTCATGGTAAACGTGCCATCATAATCCAGCGCCCCGTTCATTTGCTCAGTGGGACCGTTCACAATGACCGTGCCGCCCGTCATCACGATGGCTCCGTTGGCATCCAGCCCATCACCGCTGGCTTCTACCACAATGGTGCCGCCGTTGATGTACAGGTAGTAATCGCCGCTGTATGGGGTGAAGGTGTCCTGCCCGCCACCGCGAGGCGGTCTGCCACCTCCGCCTGGGCCACCAAAGCCCGGACCGCCAAAGCCGGAGCCGTCGTTGCCGCCTGCCACGTTGATCCCGTCGTCGCTGGAAACGATGTGGATATCGCCGCCGTTGAGGGTGATAACGGCGCTCTCCAGACCTTCGTATGATTGGCTGATGTGGATGACGCCGCCGTTGATTTCCAGATTGGCATCAGCGTGCATCCCGTCATCACCGGTGGCGATGGCAAAGGTGCCATTGTTGATGACGATATTGTTGTTGGCATGAATCGCATCGTCAGCTGAATTGATGGTGAAGGCGCCCCCGTTGATATAGACCCCTGCGGTGGCCTTGATGCCTTTGGCTGAGAGGTCGGCGGCCAGGCTGGCGCTGCTGCCGCCGCCGGCGGTGAGGTTGAAGTCGCCGCCGCGGATCAGCACGTCCGTAGCGGCCTGGATGGCATCGCCGCCGCTGGTGATGGTGAGGCTGCCGCCTTCGATGGTGATATAGCCCAGGGCGGCGTCTTTGTCTTCATCAGATTTCAGGCCATCGCCGCCGCTGGTGATGGTGAGGCTGCCACCTTTGATGATGAGATACTCTTTGCCGCGAATACCGTCATCAACGGCCGTTACCGTAATATTCCCGCTGGCGATGATGAGGCCGTCTTTGCTGGTGATGGCGTCGTTGTAGTTACCGGTGACGGTGAGGCTGCCCTGGCCGTAGATGGTGAGGTCATCTTTGCTGAAGAGGGCGGCGTTGGGTTCGTCCTCTTCGGCGCTGGCAAAGATATAGTTGGCCCCGTCGGTGAGGCTGTTTTGGCTGCCTTCGGCCAGGATGATGATGGTTTCGGCGGCGTTGGCGACGTAGAGGGGGGCGGTGCTGCTGTGGCTGACGTTGATGCCGTTGAAGATGAGCTGCACGGCCGTTTTATCCTCGCTGTCCACGACAATTTGCCCTTCACTCAGGCTGCCGCTGAGTTCGTATGCGCCCCCACGGGTAATGGTGGCGGTACGGCCGTCTACCGACACGCCGCTCCCCTCAACCGCAATCGAATCGCCAGCCAGCACAATGGTCGTAACCTGGCTCTCGTCCCAGAAGTAATTGCTAGCGTCTTCATGGCTGGTGGTGTGGCTGGCGGCGGCTTCGTCTATGGTGATGGGTGTGGGGGAAACGGCCGTTTTGCCATTGCTAGTTATTGCCGTGCTGCTCGTGTTCACAACTGTAGTGGTCTGCGTGGCGGTGGTTGATTCTGTCGCTGCGCTGCACGCAACCAGCATGAGCAACATGAGGGCAATCGCCCAGAGAAAACTTTTCTTTTGTTTGTACATGATGATCTCCTCGACAAGGGTCTGGCCGCGCCAGCCCTGCGGTGATTAAGTCTGACAAGGAGATTACTGTACGAATATTGAGTTGTTGTTAAGAACTGGTTGGCGGGTTGTTGAGATGGTACTGGCAAAATTTGACGGGTCGTCAAACCAGGATGGTGCAGATTGCCCAGACAAAATCTGGCAAATCTGCGCCATCCGCTGATAAAAATCGAAAGAATTTCAGGCAGTCGGCAGGGTGATGGTGAAGGTGGTGCCCTGACCGGGGGGGCTGCTGGCGGTGATACGGCCGTTATGCGCTTCCACAATCGAGCGGGCAATCGCCAAACCTAACCCGGACTCGCCATTTTGCGCACGAGATTGGTCAGCCCGATAAAAGCGGTCAAAGACGTGGGGTAAATCTTTGGCGGCGATGCCTGCGCCCGTGTCTTGCACCTGCAAGATGAGTTCCTGCCGGCCGATTTTGGCAGCCAGGCGAATATGGCCTCCGGTTGGCGTATGGCGCAGCGCGTTGCTGATGAGATTGCCCAATACCTGTACCAGGCGGTCTAAATCTACGCTGATGTGGGGCAAATTCTCAGGAATTTCGAGCGTTAAGGTGACTTGCTGCTTCTCTGCCTGTGAAGCGTAGATCAGCGCCGTGTGTTCCAGTAAATCGCGCGGGGCCACCGGCTGCGGATGCAGCGATAGCTGTCCTGCGTCCGCCAGAGAAAGCGTGCGCAAATCCTCAACCAGCCGGTTCAGGTGCTTCACCTGCCTGTGCATCACCTGGAAAATGTCTGAGCTGCCGGGCAGCTTGCCGTCGTCGAGCGCTTCGGTGTAACCTTGCAAAACGCTCAGAGGAGTGCGCAAATCATGGGCAATATCGGCCGTCATCTGGCGGCGCAGCGCGTTGGCGCGGGCTAAATCGACGCTCATCTGGTTGAATGAGGCCGCTAACTGCCCAATTTCGTCCGGCGACCGGACCCCCACCTGATGCCCAAGCTCCCCCTGCGCCACTCGCTGCGTGGCAGCTTTCAGTTCGCTCAACGGGCGGGAGATGGTGCGGGCCAGCACAATGCCCAACGAGAGCGCCAAAACGGCTACCCCCAGGGCGATTAGCCGGGTCGTTTGGTTCAAATTGTTCAGAAAGTTGGCTTCTGGCGAACCGGAAAAATCCCGACTGCTGCCGAAGGAGTCCAGCACAAGCCAGCCTACCGGGCTGCCCGCTACTTCGATGGACAGCCCATCTTGGACGACGTGGGCTGGAAGCTGCTGCCCTGGCTGGTAGCGACGATCGCCAAAAACCACCCGCTGCTGGCTGTCTACCAACGTCACGGGCAGTTTTCGGCTGTGCCATGCCTGGGGCGATTCGGGTGACTGTTCAGCAAAGATAACCGCCTCAACGCCTGCCCAACGGCCGTTTTCCTCATAATAAACGGCCAACTGTTCCCCCAAAATGAGCAGATCATTCTGGTACAGTTCCTGAACCAGATTGCCAAACTGGCGGCGGGTTTGCCAATTCACCAACAAAGCCACCAGCACAGTACCCAAAACGCTCACCACCATGAAGGCGATGGTAAGCCTGAAGGAGAGTGAACGAATGGTAATTTTCATGAGAGTTGACCCTACGGTTCAGTGAAGCGGTAGCCGATGCCGTATACTGTTTGAATGTACAGCGGATTGGCGGAATCTGCCTCGATTTTGACGCGCAGGTGGCGAATGTGGACGTCTATGTTGCGTTCATACCGTTCAAAGACGTTACCTTGCAGCTTTTGCAGCAAATCCAGCCGGGAATAGACGCGCCCAGGGCTGGACATGAGCAGCGCCAGCAGATCAAATTCAAAGGCGGTGAGTTCGACCATTGCGCCCGCTACGCTCACAGTGCGGTTGCTCTGGTTCAGTTCGATTTGCCCGGCGCGGAGGATGTCTGGTTCGATCGCCTGTTTTTCACTGCGGCGCAGCACGGCGCGGACGCGGGCGGTGAGTTCGCGGGGGCTGAATGGTTTGGTGATGTAATCGTCTGCACCCAGCTCCAGCCCCAGCACTTTGTCGTTTTCTTCCAGCCGGGCGGTGAGCAGGATGATGGGGGTCTCGGCCTCTTTGCTGTAGATGCGCATAAATTCGTAACCGCCCAATTCTGGCATCATGATGTCTAACAGGATGAGGTCTGGCTTTTCATCGCGGGCCACAAAGAGGGCTTCACGGCCGTTAACGGCCGTTACCACCCGGAACCCTTCCTGCGCCAGATAGCTCTTCACCATTGTGCGTAGGCTTTCCGAATCATCAACCACTAATATCGTCCGCGCCATCGTTGAACCTCGTCTGTGACCGCTAAAATCTACCCACTGCGGTGGATTTTACCGCCATTCCGCCTGACCGGGGTGATGGGCTACAGTTTAACCAAATAATGTTGAGCAATTGTTAAGCGCCATTTAATCGGCAGTGATTTTTCAGCCAACCATCCACCCCGTGACTGCCTCGTTCGACTGCCGAAAGCCAATTTTCAATTCGCCCTTGACCTGGAGCTAACTCCAGGTGTAACGCTATGCCTGGAGGCGTAAATATGAAGATTTCAGAAGCGAGCGAACAATCCGGCCTATCTGTAGATGCGCTGCGCTATTAGG
>CAYONK010000074.1:0-1526 GCA_964405285.1 uncultured Ardenticatenaceae bacterium | reverse complement strand
CCACCTTACCGCCTTGTCGCGTTCGACAAAACCGCTACAATCTTGATCTGAATTAAGTTGATGGAGATTCATTTACTACCAGGTGTTGTCAGCGACACCAGGAGGCGACTGTGAGCGAAAAATTGGCCTTCACCGGCCGTACCTTTGAACTGGCCCTGCTAGACCGTCAATATGCTGAACCCCTGGGCGCGCTCTGTGTTGTCTACGGCCGGCGGCGCGTCGGCAAGACCCGGCTCCTCACCCATTGGCTGGCCAACCGCGACATCCCCGGCTTCTACTGGCTGGCCACCGACTCCGCCCCCGGCGCGCTGCTGCGCTCGCTCTCCCACGCGCTTTACCGGCAGCTTCATGGGCAAGCGCCGGCCGACCCCGGATTCACCTACTACGATTGGGATGAGCTGCTGCGGGAGTTGGCCCGTCTGGCAAGCAGCAGCCGTCAGAAACAGGTCATCATCCTGGACGAATTCACCTACGCCCTGGACGCCTATCCGGACCTGGCCTTCAAACTCCAGGCCGCCTGGGACCATCAGCTCAAAGACAAAGCGCTCATGCTGGTCTTATCCGGCTCCCATATCGGCATGATGGAGGAGGGGGTGTTGGCCCCGCGCTCGCCGCTTTACGGCCGGGCAACTGGCCTGCTGAAATTGGGGCCGCTTCCTTTTAAAGATGTGCGCGCCTTGTTTCCCCGGTATGACGTGGCCGCCTGCATCGCCTTGTACTCGGTCCTGGGGGGCGTGCCCTACTATCTGGAACGGATTGACCCGGCGCTGTCGGTGGCCGACAACATCCAGCAAAACGTGATGGGTTGGTCGGCCCTGGTGCAGGACGAATCGCGCTTGCTGCTGCACGACGATTTTACCCAGCCGGCCAACTACCTGTCGATCATCGGCCAGGTGGCCCGGTCGGTCCATTCGCCGAAGGAGATCGCGGCCAATCTGGATTTAGAAGCGGCCACGGTGAGCAACTACCTGCACACCCTGGTCAAATTGGGGCTGGTGCGGCGGGAGGTGCCGGCCACCGAGCGGCAGCCGGAGCGCAGCCGCAAGAGCCGGTACGAAGTGGCCGACCCTTACCTGCGTTTCTACTATCGGTTTCTGGAGCCGCACCTGGCCCACATCACCCGTGGGGCGTATGGGGCCGTCTGGCAAACGATTGAGCGCCATTGGCGGGCGTTTGTCGGCAGCCACACCTTCGAGGAGTTGTGCCGCGAGTGGGTGTACGCGGCGGCGGAGACGGGGCGGCTCTCGTTTCTGCCGCAGCGGGTGGGCAGCCATTGGAGCGCCACGGAGCAGATTGACGTGGTGGCGGTCAATTGGGATGAGGCGGTCGTCCTTTACGGGGAATGCAAATGGAAGCGGGACAGCCCGCTCAATGAGGCTGAGGTGCGGAAGTTGCTGGCGCGGACGGCGGCCCTTAAAGTGGGTAATCTGGACGCGGATCATGTCCGGCAGCGGCGAGGTGAAGCACGCCGTGAAGATCGCCCCGTCGAGATAGTCTGCGCGGTCGTGGACTGTTTTGTTGTAGCC
>CAYONK010000073.1:0-11193 GCA_964405285.1 uncultured Ardenticatenaceae bacterium | reverse complement strand
GAGTTGTTCACTCATTCAATTGTAAAGGTGCACAGGTGCGATTTTGAACCATGCCCCTTTCTCCAATCCATCTACCGAAAACTGTTGGTTTTGCCAGACACAGGAGCTGAACGGCAGATTACCCAGGCGATGAGTTTCGCTGACAGGTATGCCGCCGTTTCTCATCACAATCTCTTCCCGCTGCTGGCCCGCCTGACCAATATATTCGCTACGAGGCACAATGCGCCGCCTACGGCCCCGATGTGCCTGTCGTGACGCTGGATAAAGGGCATGTGACCGGCGCGCTTGCCTACACCGCGCTGCGCCAACATCTGTCAGCCAGATTAGCGCCTTGATCTGAAGAATCAGGGATGAACGGGCGGGATGAGAACGGCCGTTAGAAGATGCAGTCTGTACCCAGAGTGAAGCAAACCCACGCCCTCTAAACGGTTATCTGCTTACACGCTAAAAAACGCGACAATCCAGGATCGTCGCGTTTTTTGTTTTCAGGTGACGGGGAATGGGGAAGCGTCAAGAGACCACGCCCGGCAGCATGGCGGGATGGGTCCGCGCCCGGCGGGCGACGATGGCAATGGCGGCGATGATCGCCAGGTTGATCAGAACGAGGATGGTCACATCCAGGCGAATATCGGCCCAGGTTGCGCTTTTTTGGGTGACGGCGACGATGGGGCCGATGATGTAGTAAGTGGGGAAGATACGGCCGATCCACTGTGGCAGGGAGGGGAAGAGGTAAATGATGGCCGGGGCATAGAGTAGGATGCCAATGCCTTTGATGGTGGCGAAGAGGGTGTTGATGTCTTTGACGAAAGCGCCAAGGAGAACGCCGAAAGTGGCGGCCATGACCGCTCCCAGGGTCATCAGGCCAACCAGCAGCAGCGGCTGCGTTCCAAATGCCTGGTTGAGGAAGAGGATGAAGACGCCCATGAAGAGGCTGAGGAGGAAGCCAAGCACCCCTTTGGCGACGAAGAGTTCTTCGAGAGAGGTGGCGGCGGTGGTAACGGCCGTTATCGTCCGCTTCTGTTTCTCTTCCACCAACGAGGTGGCCGGGACCATCATGCCGCCAACCATGATGGTGAGCAAGACGATGAAGGGGAGCAGCCGCTGCTCCCAGGGCAGGCCAACGCCATCGCCCAACGTCTCGCTGACGATGGTGACGGGGGACTCCTGCCCTGCCAATTCGCGGAACTGCTGCGCCAGGGTCACGCCGAGGAAGGCGCGGTCGCGCAGTAGGCTTTCGCCGTAGACATAGACGGTAAGGGGAACGGCCGTTTCCCCTTTGATCTGCGCGTCGAACCCGGCCGGGAGGGTGAGGCCCATATCTACGACGCCGCTGCGAACGGCCGTTTGCAGCGCCTCCTCGCTCTCATATTCACGCAGGTTCAGACCGTCTACTTGCCTGACAGAGGTGACAAAAGCCGACTGCCCCTCGTCGGCCACACCCAGCACCGGCTTGCCAGAGAAGAAGTTGCCCACTAGCAGTTGCAGCACCAGCGACAACACCACCGGCATGACAAAGGCCAGGAGGAAGATAAAATTCTTCGGTCCCCAGATGAATTCTTTACTCAATAACACACCAATGCGTCGCAGAC
Source organism: uncultured Ardenticatenaceae bacterium (assembly GCA_964405285.1). Classification (GTDB taxonomy): domain Bacteria; phylum Chloroflexota; class Anaerolineae; order Promineifilales; family Promineifilaceae; genus Leptovillus. The sequence goes on along the minus strand of CAYONK010000073.1, from coordinate 9,604 downwards.
TCATAGAAACCTCCGTTGTCCGTAATCCGATCACAGATTACGGAATACGGCTCACTGAAACCGCCGCCGCAGGGCGAAGACGCCCAGGCTCAAGAACAAGGCGGCGAACAGCAGCAAGACCAGCAAATCGCGCCAGGCGTCCGCCCAACCCCAGCCGTAATTCATCACTTGGTAGACCGGATTGACCACGTAAAACGAGGGGATGATCTTCACCCAATTGGTTGTCAGGCCGGGGATGAGGACGGCGAAGGCGGGCAAGGCCATCAGCAAAATGCCCAACATGCTCCAGCCCATCACCGACATCAAATCTTTGGCCACACTGGCGATGAGAAAACCCAGTCCGGTGACCATGACGGAAGCGATCAGCAGTGTAACCAAAATGAGGATGGGCTGCTGACTGAGGCCGCCAGTAATAGCCATGATCAGCAAAACCTGGGCAAAAGCCAGGCCAACGCCGAAAAAGCCTTTGGTCACAAACAAGCCTTCCACGCGCAACGGCGTCACCAGCAAAGCGGAGAGGGTGCCGCTTTCCACTTCGCTGGAGATGAGGCTGGCCAAGCCCATCATCTCCATGACCAGGATGAAGACGGCGAAGAGAGGCAGCATCCGGTCGCGGTAAGGAATCTGGCTGCCGGCGCGATCTACGCCCAGGATTTCTTCGCTGACTTCGATGTTGAAGGGCTGGCCGCTGAACATGAAGCCTAATTCATCCAAGAAGGCGATGTACAGCTCTTTGAATTCGTCCGGAAAGTGGGCGTTGAAGTAGACGTGGGCCGTTTCTGTGCCGCCAGCCGCCAGGTTTTGGGCGAAGTTGCCGGGCAGGGCAATGCCGACTTCGTAATCGCCGGAGAGAACGGCCGTTTTCAACGCCTCCACCGACTCCATCCGCGCCAGCACCACGCCCCCTTCCTCCACCTGATTGATGAACGACGCGGGTAGGCTGGGCGCGAAAATCGCCATCTCCAACGTCTCGTCCACTTCGCCCGGCATGAGGAAGTAGGCGGCAGTGTAAAACACCAGCGCCAGGACGGTGATAAAGGCAAAGAAGCGGTTGCTGAAATAGAGTACCAGGTCTTTGCGCAGCAGCGCTGCGAATATTTGCTTGTTCATCAGGCCAGGCCCCGGCCCGTGATTTCGATGAAGATGTCTTCCAGGGTGGCTTCTTCGCTGTGGACGGTGGCTACCTGTTCTTCGGCGAAGAGTCGTTCGATGGCAACGGCCGTTTCCGGCCCATCCAACGGTATCTCCCGACTCTCCAGTTGCCCGTCCGCGCCCACCACTTCCACCTTCAACGCCCGCTTGCCATATTTCTGCTTCAAGGCATACGGCGTGTCCAACGCCACAATCTGCCCTTTATCAATGAAGGCAACGCGGTTCGAAAGCTTGTCCGCCTCAAACATGTCGTGGGTGGTCAGGAACACCGTCACCCCTTGCGCCTGCTCTTCTTGAATGATGTGGCGGATCGCTTCGGCGGAGACGGGGTCCAGGCCATCGGTTGGCTCATCGAGGAAAAGGATGCGCGGCTTGTTGACCAGGGCGCGGGCCACCATCAGCCGTTGGCGCATCCCTTTGGAGAAAGTCTCCACTTTCACCTTACCCTTGCCGCCCAACCCGACCCGCTCCAGCAAAGCGTCGGCGTCGAAGTCGCCCACACCAAAGAGACGGGCGAACAGTTTCAGATTGTCGGCGGCTGTCATCGGCTCGTACAAATTGGTCAGCTCAAAACAGACGCCGATGTGGGCCTGCAATTTTTTGGCGTTGCGGGCGATGTCCTGGCCAAGTAGTTCGGCGCGCCCTTCTTTGGGCAGCAGTTGGCCGGTGAGCATCTTCACGGTGGTGGATTTGCCAGCCCCGTTTGGCCCCAGGAAACCGAGGATTTCGCCTTCACCGACGGCAAAGTTGATGTGATCCACGGCCATCAGATCGCCATACCAATAAGCCAGATTCTCGCTGACGATAGCGGGGGGTTGGGTCATGGGTTCTCTCCTGCTCTCAGTGGTTAAGGTCGGGCTGAGAGTAAACTGGATATTATATCTTTCCGTTGGCGGCGGCAAGCGAGTCGCGCAAAGCGAGGGTAGAAACACAAGTGATAGAAGCCTGAGTCCAGGCGCGTCAACCGCCAAAGTGCTGCGCGAGAAATTGGAGGATTCGCCCGGCGTATTCGACATCTTCTTCGGGGTTCAGGAAGCTGCCGGGCTGGACGATGAAATGCAGATCCCCCTCACGGACCCAGCTTTCGACGTGGGCCGGGACAACGGCCGATAACCGCTCAAAGTTGGCAAACGGAACCTGCGAATCGGCGGTCGAATGGATGAGCAAGGCCGGCCGGTCGCCCAACTTTTGAATCTGGGTGCGGGGGTGATGTGACGGGTGTCTGGGCCATATTTGAGGGAGGTATAGAGCCTGACAAACGGCCGTTGCAGCGTAGCCAACGGTTCCGGCAAGCCCACATTATCCACAAACACCTCGTCCCAGGCGGAATAAGCGGATAGGCTGATCAGGCCGTCGATCTCCGGGATTTGTCCAATGGCGTTGATGGCGACGGCTCCGCCCATGGAGAGTCCGTAAACGATGATGGGGGTGTTGGCCTAACGGCCGTTTCCTTTAATGTAATCCACCACCGCCTGCGCATCACGATACTCCTCAAAACCCAGGGCGATCACCTCCCCCTCGCTCTCGCCATGAGCGCGCATCTCCAGCAAAATCGAGGCGTAGCCCTGATCTAACAGCATTCGGGCATGGCCAAAGAAGGCGGTGACAGAAGGATTGTGAATACCGGAGAGGAAAATCACAGCCGCGTTGGGCTGCTCGACGGCTACCTCGTAAGCGACCACGTTTAGGCCGTCGGCTGTCGTCAATACCAGCAAGGGATTGGCGCTGATATGAAGGGTGTCTGCACTTAAATATTGACATAATATGCCGCCTGTAGAACCGCTGCCGCGTGATGAGCGGCAGGTATAGGGGCACGGGGAACAAACGTTTAACGAGCGCCACCCTCTCGATCAACACTACTTTTAAAGGGTCTATATTCTGCTATAGAATGTCGTGTTACCCTCGAGAGGTGGGCGGATATCGTACAGTTGTTACCCGTGCCCCTTTTGGAACAGCAGTTGCCGGAAAGTAAAAACATTCAAAGAGAGATTTATGACAGAATGGCGACTCCCAACCATTCATACGTCCTGATCAGGGCAAGGATTGGTTTAATGACCACCCCCATTGCCTCCGCCATTATCTCCTCCATTGTTGCCGCCATTCCCACTGTTGTCAGGGTTGCCTCTATTGTTACCATTTTGCCCATTGCCAATGGGGTTGGCGCAGTTGCCCGGACCAAAACCGGCGTCAGGAGGTGAGCCTGGCCGCTCATTGGGGCCAGGGCTATCTGGTGAGTTGGGGCCATTCGGCGGAACAACATTACCGCCCGGTTCGCCAGGGCCATAACCTGGTTCGCCAGGGCCGATGGGCCAGGTGGGGGTCAGTGGTATTGTGTGGGTGATCACGCCGCCTGGATTGGGCGACATGACGGGTGGTACGGGCAGGTCTCCTGGCCGATTGTGCATGTAGCGCCAACGGAAGGCTTGAGGGTCTTGCAATCCGGCATCAACCTCTGTACCAATCTGGTTCATAATTTGGTAGGCATTGCCAAGGGCGGCATAGGCGGCGCCTTGTGTTTGCATTTGCGCCTGTAACAGGCCGGGACCAGCCCCTTGCAGCATCAGATGGGCCTGGATCAGAATTCCATTCATCCGCTCATCTGGGGCATTGGCGGCAAGTTGCAGCGCCGTTTGCAGATGATTTTGCAGGCGGGTCAGGGCGGCTTCGCCTGGCTCTGTACCATTGAGGGCAAGTTGCTCCATTTCCTGGATACGGACCTGAGCTAACTGCAGGTGCAAGAAGGCCTGATCTTCGGGGTCTTGGGCGTTGTTCAGGCGCATTTCTTCGATGGCGAGTTTGACTGGGTAGAGGGCTGAATCGGGCAGGCTGTTGGTGGAGGCAACGGCCGTTCCTCCGGCTGCCCCCGTTAACAAAACAAGCACCAGGGCCAGTTTTGCGACTAACATACTCATCGGATGTCTCTCCTTTTGTACGGTAGATTGTCGCTGAAGCGGCAACAACACAACAAACCAGTCAGCAATCCGCGCCCGCCAACGCGCCAGCCATCCGACGTGGGCCGAAGGCAGACCTTGCAGACCGTCCAAAAAAGCGGCGCGATCAGCCTGCGCGGCCTCTGCTGACAAAAGAATAAAAGAGTGGGCATTCGCCACCATCTCGCTCGTTTGCAACAATGGAGCCAGTTCAGCGGCTTGCTCCGGGTAATCCGCTAAAATTTGGGGCAGGGGTTCGCCAGCCAAAAGGCGGTGCAGGGCAGTATCGAGAGTATCTGTCAAGTGGCTGTCCATTTAAGATCTCTCCACCAAAAGCGCTGGCGTTTGGGCAACGGTCGTTTGCCCACCTTGGGCCACAGCGGGGTTCAGCGTCTCTCGCAAAGCGCCCAAACCCCGGTGCTGCAACGCCTTCACGGCGCCGATAGTTTTGCCGGTGATCGCGGCAACTTCCTGGTTACTCAATCCGGCAAAAAATTTTAGCGTAATCACCTGTTGTTGCTCCGGCGTCAACCGCTTCAGGGCTTCTCTGGCCTGGGCTGCCGCCAGGTGGACGGTCGCTTCTTCGGCGAGATCGTCGCGGTTGTCAAGGATGGCTTCATTAAGTGGCAGGTGTTGACGGTGTTGGCGGCGACGGTATTCATCTATGACCAGGTTATGCGCGGTTCGATAGAGCCAGGCTTGTGGGCTATCGGGGAACGTCTTCCCACTGCCCACGACCTGGATAAGGCGCTGGAACACATCGGCTGCCAATTCTCTGGCGCTTTCCACATCGCCAATCCGCCAGAAAATGTAGCGGTAGATCAGCGGGTGGTATTCGTCGTAGATTTCGGCAAGTCGTTGCGTCTCTTTCTGGCTATCGCCTTGTTGCCTGCCGTGTCTGAACATAGTCTGTGGTCCACAGTCATTAATTAAGACGTATGAGACGGGGATGGGATACGGCCGTTTTTCCAAACGTAACAGGTTGCAAGGCATGATGGGGGATGGCGCGGCGCAGCCCGGCTCCTAAGCCGTTCGGTTTCAAGTTAAGGTTTTGAGGCAGTTATCTGCAAGACCACCAGAATACCGGTAAGGTGCTGTTTCTGTGAATGAGCGTGTGGCGTAGGAAGACGCGCCCCTATCGGTGAGGATAGGGGCGCTTTTTTATTTCTAGGGAACGGCCGTTGGAGGCGACTTTTCATCCCGGTCCGGCGTGCTGGTCGGCTCCGGGGTGGCTGTTGGCTCTACCGTCGCCGTAGGTTCTGGCGAGCTGGTCGGCTCTGGTGTGGCAGTGGGTTCTAGGGTGGCTGTCGGCTCAGGCGACATGGTTGGGTATGGCGACGCTGTTGGCGTCAGGGTAATCGGAGGCGTATTCGTTGGTAAGGGCGTGGCGGTTGGCAGCAGGGTAGGCGGAGGCGTGGCGGTGGGGGGAATAATCCAGGTGTCTGTTGAGTGACATTTACTGCACTGACCGCGTGGATGCCCGGCCGGCCGGGCGTGGCACGCTTTACAGTCGGTATAGCCCGTGTGGTTGAAGATATAGTCCGCCCAATCGGCCGTGTTATGACAACTTGAACATTGTCCAGGCCAATGACCCGTCGGGCCGGGGTGGCAGGAAAGGCAGTCGGTGTAGCCAGCATGGTCGAAAATGATTTCGCTCCAATCGGCCGTTGTATGGCAGATCGTGCAGATACCAGGGTAATGGGCAGATGGCCTCTCAGCCTCATGGCAAGAGAGACAATCGGTCAGGTCAATGTGGTTGAATTCGACTATCTGCCAATCTGTGGTGACGTGGCAGTTAGAGCATTGTCCGGCGTAATGGTTCGCGGGCGCGGCGGCCTGATGGCAGCCCAGACAATCTGTAGCGTTATCGTGGCCGAAATGAATCGTCTGCCAATCGTCGGTCGTGTGACAATCGGCGCATTCTCCAGCGAAATGGTTCGTCGGCGCGTCGGTCTGATGACAGGTGAGGCAGTTGGTAAGTCCGACATGATCGAACTCGGCGGGGATCCAGGCGTTGGTGACATGACAGGTGGAACATTGCCCGGCGTAATGGTTCGCCGGGGCGTCGGTCTGATGGCAGGCGAGACAATTATCCAGCCCTGTGTGCTTAAAGGAGTCAACGCCCCAACTGTCGGAGTTGTGGCAGTCGCTGCATTGTCCGGCGTAATGGTTCGCAGGCGCGGTGTGGCAGTTCAGACAATCGCTCAACCCATCGTGGCTAAACCAGGGGCGTTGCCAGGTGTCGGACGTATGGCAGTTGCTGCATTGCCCGGTATCATGGCCCGCCGGTCTATCTTCTTCATGACAATTCAGGCAGTCAGTCTGCTGGCTATGGTTGAAGTTCACATCTGTCCAATTGTTGCTGTTATGGCAGTTGCTACATTGCCCAGCATAGGCGTGGTTGCTCGGAACGTCGGCTTGGTGGCAGGTCTGGCAGTCGCGGTAGAAGGTGTGGTCGAAAGTCACGCTGCGCCAGTTATCGGTGTTGTGACAGTTCTGGCACACACCCTGATAATGGGCGGCAGGAGTGTCGGCTTGGTGGCAACTCTGGCAATCGCTTAACAATATGTGCTTATAGGAGATGATATTCCAATCATCGGTATTGGCGTGGCAGAGGGCGCAGTCGCCGGGGTAATGGCTCTCTGTGATTTCTTGACTGTGGCAGCTTTGGCATTCTGTGACACCAAGGTGGTCGTAGTTGATCAGATCCCAGGTGGTCACGTCAGCGTGGCAGATGGCACAGTCGCCCACGTAGTGACGGGGTGGCGCGTCCTGATTGTGGCAGGAGGCGCATTGGTTCGTCCAGAGGTGGTCGTAACTGGCGATGGTCCAGTCGGCAGTATCTGTGTGGCAGAGAACACAGTCGCCGGGGTAATGGTCGGCGGCAGTCTGCGTGTTGCTGACAAATTGCAACGTGTATCCGGCGCGGAGCGGTATGTCGTTGGCGTGGCAGGAACGGCATTCCACCACGCCTTCGTGGTTGAATTGGTAGGGCCGCCAGGAGCTGGTTTCATGGCAGTCGGCGCAGTCGCCAGGGAAGTGTTGGGGGTAGGCGGACCAGAGATTGTAGGGACTGGTGGAAAGAAAGTGGATGGGGAGAACGGCCGTTTCCCAAGAATGGCAACTGGCACAGACGGCCGATGTCCCGACGTATTGGCCATTATGATGGCAGTTTTCGCAGGCAACATCAGCGTGACCGCCGGTCAGAGGGAAAGCGCTATGATCCACTGTTTCGTCGAGAAACGGAACCAGGGCGGCCTGAACCAAACGCGGCAGAGCAGGCAGTGGTAAGGTGGCAAACACCTCGGCCGGTGAGTCGAGCGATTGCCAGACGGAGATCCGCTCAGATAGAGCGATGAGACAATCCGTTTCGCCCGGGTCCAAGGCAGTCAGGACGATTTCAACGCGGCGGAGCAGGCTGTTGAATTGGGCATAAAGGGGCTGTTGCGCTGGTTGGGGAAGGGCGTGGATGTGGCGAACGGCCGTTATCAGCGCCATGTCCAAAGCCGTCGCCGCGCGGTTCACCTCTTTGGATGTATATGCGTGGGCCAGATTAGTCAGGCGGCGGTCGGCCAGGCTCAACGAGATCGCGGCGCGCTGCGCTGGGTCATTAACCAGGCGCAGCCGAGCCTGTTCGCCAGCATGTTGTAGTCCGTAAAAGGTTTGCCCTGGGCGCAATGCGTCTATCGCGCTGAAATAGGCGGCCAACAGGCCCGCCAGCAATACAAACAGCCAGGCGAAGGATAGAAGCGTGATGGCGACGTGTTTCTTCATCGTGTTATCCTCCGTTAGAGAGATTGGCGATTTAGAGATTGGTCAATCTCTCGCCTCAATTACCCGCCTGAACCAACGGAGCAGTATCTGCCGGATCGCCCGTTGGATGGCAGGCCAGGCAGTCGGCGGATTGGTAGTCTGGGGCGCGCTCCGGTGGGTGGGCATTTTGCATGTCGGGCAAGGCGTGACAACTTTCACAGGAAACGACCGTGTAAGAAAGCGTGTGGCAGTCGGCGCATCCCTGAATCTCCCCAGCGCCGTGCGCCAGGTCGAAGCGGTGTTGGGTCAATTGGGCGGGCGCCCAGGCGACGACGGTGTGGCAGCGCTCGCACTCCTGCCCAAACTGCCCGGCGTGGATGTCCGGCTCGGCGTGACAACTGCCGCAGGCCCGTGACGCCTCAGCAAACACCTGGTTCTGATGACAATCCACGCAGCCCAGTTGGTCATGGCCCGCTTCCAACGGAAAGACTTCATCGTGAGCAAATTCGATGATGTAGCGCGTGCCGTCGTGGCAGCCCAGGCAGTTTTCCCCGTGTTCCGCGCTGTGTTCAGCGATTAACTCTCCCTGCGCGTCTTGATGGCAGGTAGCGCAGCTCACCTCGTCTTTAGCGAAGCGGCCCTCGGTGTGGCAATCTTCGCAGACCATCGGCGCACCGTCGTAGTCGGTTTCGTGCAAGGCCAGGCTGAATCCACTAAGCGCCTGGTGGTTGATGTTTTTGAATAGCACTTCGCTGATCACGGCCTGCCGGCCGCGATGCTCGACGTGGCAGGATTGGCATTTTTCTGTGCCGGGTAGGAGACTGTGCAGCCCGATAGCCTCAACGCGCTGCCGGGCGATGTCCAGGTGGCACTCCTGGCATTTGTTGTCAGTGATACAGTGGACGGGCGCATGACAGTGAACGCACTCTTGCTCGAACATAGCATGGCTGCTGAAACCGCCTAACTCCTGGCCGCTGCGATTGATTTCGGAGAGGAAACCAGGAACAACGTAGGTGTGGAAGTAAGCGCGGTGGGCATAAACGGCCGTGACGAGGCCCACCAGCAATAACAGGTTAATGCCCATCAAGATGGGTAATGATTTTTTGCGGAAGGGAAGGGGTATGGATTTCATGATCTTTCCCTGGAAAATGGCGCTACCTTTTTCATTCGTGGTGGTGCGCTCACTCATGAAGTCTCCGCGAAACCCGACAAAAGGGTATGGCCAGACAACTTACCGGCCATACCCTGCTAAAAAGTCCGGGTGGTTAGTTGCCCCAAATCACAGGCATGTAGGTCTGGTACAGTTGGTCAACCACCCACACCTCCACCACAACGCCTGGAGACCAACGGTTGCCCTTGTCCTTAGCCATGAACTGGAACTGCGCCCACCCAGGCTGGCCGACCCAGCCAGGTTGGTTCACGATCTGCTGCGCCTGCACTTGCAGTCTTGTCTCTGTGCCAATGACAACGGGGGCCACGTTCACGTCGCGCGGCTTAAACAGCCACTGCACCTCTTCAATCTCGTTGTTGAGGCCGAAGCTCTGCGCCGCGCCCACTATAACCAGCGTATCGTCAGCTGCCAGACTCAGGATTGTCTTGCTCACGTAGAGGATAGAGGCAATGGGGGCTCGCTCAACGTCGTCTGGGTAGTACATGATGCGACGGAAGATGGCGTCGCTGTTGGAAATGTTCTCGTGTTCATCTTCCTGCCACTGGTTCCAGATGACGTAGTAGAAGGTGCCGGCGTTGTTGCAGGTGTTGGCTGCCTC
>CAYONK010000072.1:0-11219 GCA_964405285.1 uncultured Ardenticatenaceae bacterium | reverse complement strand
CGGAGCTGAACAATCTGACCAACGCCAACGTGCTGCTGGTGGGCCAGGAAATTCGTGTGCCGGGCCAGGTAGAGGGTGTCACGCCCAATTTCAAGATCATCCCGGACAGTGAACTGGTCTATGGTCCGGCAGCTAAAGATTTTGCGGTCCGGGCCATCGCCGAAGTGTTTGGCGGCCATCTGCTGCAAGCGGGCGAAGAGGTGGAAGGCGTCTATCTGGCCGGGCCAGAGATTGTGCAGTTGGTAGCGGAGCGCTACAGCGTGAACCCGCGCCTGCTGCTCGCCTTTTTGGAGCATCGGGCGGGCTGGCTGACGCGCAGCGCCGAAGGGGGCGCAAACACCACGCCGCAGATGTTGGGCTACGCCGGGGCTAATCTGAATGGCCTCTACCGCCAGCTTGGGCAGGCGGCCAATCTGCTCAACCTGGGCTTTTATGGCCGCGCCGAGGGTGGTCTGACGTTGATGGCGCTGGATGATGGCACGCGCCTGGCCTTCGCCGCCGACCTGAATCATGGCACGACCGGGGTGCAAAACGCCCTGGGCGCGATCAGCGGGGTGACCTATGCAAGCTGGCAGCGGGATGTGGGGCCGGAGGGCTTTTTCGCCACCTATGACCGGCTGTTCGGCAATCCGTTTGCCTTCGCGGTGGAGCCGCTCTGGCCGGCCGACATGCAGCAGCCTCCGTTGCAGCTCCCCTGGGCCAATGGGGAGACGTGGTACTACACCAGCGGGCCGCACGGTGGTTGGGCGTCTGGCTCGGCCTGGGCGGCGCTCGATTTTGCCCCACCGGGCGACCAATTGGGCTGTGTGCAGTCAGACAATTGGGTGACGGCGATGGCCGATGGGTTGGTGGTACGCAGCGACATGGGCGCGGTGGTGGTGGATATGGATGGGGATGGCTACGCGGGCACGGGCTGGGCGATCCTCTATTTTCACCTGGAGAGCCGGGAGCGGATTCCGCTGGGCAGTTATGTGCAGACGGGGGACCGGTTAGGCTACCCGTCGTGCGAGGGGGGCTTTTCCAATGGCACGCATGTGCATGTGGCCCGGCTGTATAACGGCCGTTGGGTCTCGGCCGACGGCCGTTTACCGCTAGAAATGGCCGGTTGGGTGGCTGAAGGGGACGGGCGGGAGTACAACGGCCGTTTGGTCCGGGGCGGCGTGGCGAAAGCGGCCTGCGCCTGCCGCGACGAGAGCAACGCGATCACGGCGGGGGAGTAGGTGGTTAGTGGGGTTGGTTGAGTTGGATAGTTGCTTGGTTTGTTAGCAACTCAACCAACTATCCAACTCAACCAACTTCTTTTTTACCGCGCCAACATGCGGCCTAACGGCCGTCCGCCCAACAGGTGCATGTGCAAATGGAAGACCTCCTGGCCGCCATGGGCATTGCAGTTGATGATCAGGCGATAGCCATTTTCCGCGATGCCCAGGTCGGCGGCTAACTTTTTGGCGACGAGGAGCATTCGGCCGGCCGTGCGCTCATCCTCCTCCTCCAAATCATTCACCGTCGGGATGATCTTGTTGCTGACGATCAAAATATGCTGCGGCGCCTGCGGATTAATGTCGCGGAAAGCCGTCACCAACTCATCCTGATACACAATCGTCGCGGGCAGTTCTCTACTCACGATTTTGGCAAAAATTGTACTCATCATACCTCCTTGAGAACGTGAAAGCATTGGCGGGATGGTTATAAGTTACAAGTTACAGGTTACATCAACCATGTAACCTGTAACCTCTTCAACAAAATTATAGCGAATCCATTGCAGCGGCAACAAGCTGGTATAATAACCGCGTGGAGAATTTTTTATGAATACCAGACTCTTACGCAGCGTTACCCCGGCAATTGACATCTACATTAAACTGGCTCAATACCCCATCTTGTGCGACAAGATACGGGTGATGATGCGGCAGGAATTGTTCCGGCGAGGCATCATCACCCAGGCAGAGTTTGAGCAGTTGGTTCGCCGCCGGGCGATAGAGTCGCAGCAGCGTGAGGGGTTGGAAGATCCTTACAGCCAGGAGGAGAGCAGCATCTGGCAGCGGCGTAAAGATCGGGTGCGCGACTACCTGACCGACGCCTATTTTGCCGACAACTTGGGAAGCGGCCTGCTCTCGCAATTAATTGAAGCGGCGCTGAACGATCAACCTGCGCCGGTGCGCAGTATTGAGTTAACGTTTAACCCGGAAATCGCTCCCTGGGAGCTGCTGTTCCGCCAGGGAGAGATTTACGAGGCCATGCCGCAGCCGGCACAGGAGAAGGTGAAGCATCACCTCCAGGAGATCAAGGTGGTGTTGATCAAGCGGCTGATCAGCGACCAGCTCCCGTTTATCGCGGTAGCCAAAAATGCCTTCACCATTGGCGATCTGCGCCACATTTACCGCAATCGCATCGGTTCCGGCAAAATTGGGGGCAAGGCGGCCGGGATGCTGTTGGCTCGCCGGATTTTGCAGCAGCAAGACCCAGGGTTGGGCCTCGGTCCAGACATCAGCCAGTCAGTCAATATCCCTGACTCTTATTACATCGGCACAGAGGTGATCTATGATTTCCGCTTGATGAACCGGCTGGATCATTTTATGAACCAGAAGTACCGGCCGTTAGACGAGATTCGGGAGATGTACCCGAAGATTGTGGCGGCCCATCTGGCCGGGGAATTTCCGGAGAGCGTTGTGGACCAACTGCGCGAGGTGCTGTCGCACATCGGCGAAAGCCCGCTGATTGTGCGCTCCTCTAGTTTGTTGGAGGATAGTTTTGGCTTTTCTTTTGCCGGGAAGTATGAATCTATCTTCTGCCCGAATCAGGCGGACGACGAGGAGAATTTGGAGGCGCTGCTGAACGCGATCCGCCGGGTGTATGCCAGCACGCTGAACCCGGATGCGATCCTCTACCGGCGGAAGAATGGGATGATTGATTATGATGAGCGGATGGCGATTTTGATCCAACCGGTGCAGGGGAGGCGAAACGGCCGTTACTTCTTCCCCACCCTGGCCGGCGTCGGCTTCTCCGCCAATCCCTTCCGCTGGCATCCGAAAATCCGGCGGGAAGACGGCTTCTTACGCCTGGTGTTCGGTCTGGGCACGCGCGCCGTCACCCGCCAGGCCAACGACTACCCGCGGATGATCGCCCTCAGCCACCCCCAATTACGGCCGGAAACTGACGCCCGCGCCGTTCGCCAATACGCCCAATGGTACGTAGACGCAATTGACCTGGAGGCCAATCAATTCGTCACCCTCTCCTTGCAAGAAGTGTTAGGGGCCAACTTCCCGGACCTGCGTCACATCGCCTCCGTAGACCAGGGCGAGTACCTGCAAGAGATCGTCTCCTCGGTCGGGGCGAGCGATGAGACGCGCTACGTCCTGACCTTCAACGCCCTCACCCGTGACCGGAAATTTGTTAAGCTGATGCGCACCGCGCTGCGCCGCCTGGAAGACGCTTATCAGCGTCCGGTAGACATCGAATTCACCGTTGAGATCATCCCTGATTACCCTCCCGATTACCGGCTGAACATCTTGCAGTGCCGGCCGCTCAGCCAGCGCAGCGAAGGCGGCATCGTTGAATTTCCCCAGGACGTGCTGGAAACTGACACTTTGTTCACCGCCAACCAACTCGTTCCGGATGGCAAGGCGGATGGCATTCGGTACGTCATTTACGTAGACCCGGAAATTTACCGGCAAATCCCGGACCTGGTCGCCAAAATGGAGTTGGGCCGGGCAATTGGGCGGCTGAACAAGCGGCTGGAGAGTGAGCAGTTTATCCTGGTCGGTCCCGGCCGCTGGGGCAGTGTGAACCTGGACCTCGGCGTCCATGTGACCTATGGCGACATTTACAACACGCGGGTCTTGATCGAGTTAGCGGACCGGGAGAAAAATTCGGCGATTGAGTTCTCTTATGGCACGCACTTTTTTCAGGATTTGGTGGAGTCGGGTATCCATTCTCTGGGGCTGGATTTGGGGGGGGATAACGGCCGTTTCAACTTCGACTTCTTCCGCCAGGCCCCCAACGTCCTGGCCGATCTCTCCCCCCAAGACGCGACGCTATCATCCTATCTACAGGTCATAGACCTGCAAACCCACACCAACGGCAAACGGCTGGCCATCGTCATGGATGGCGCCATTGACAAAGCCATCGGCTACCTGACAGAAGGGGACTGGGCAGCCGTGGACGCCAAAGGCTCCCTTTCAACATTCTAACGCCCCTACGCTCTCCTTTGCGTGAGCCAGTAGGGAAGTGAACTGAGAAAATTCAAGAAAAGAGGCTTATGGAGTACCTGGAGGATTTAAGAAGCGTCACACCGGCCATTGACATCTACGTTCGTCTGGCCCAATACCCCATCTTGTGCGACAAAATCCGCCGCCGGATGCGCCAGGAACTTTTCCGGCGGGGCATCGTCAGCAAGGAGAAGTTCTACGACGACGTGCGCCAACTGGCCCTCGAATCGCAGCAGCGCGAGGGGCTGGTAGCCCCTTATTCAGAAGAAGAAGCCATCACCTGGCAAAAACGCAAAGACCGGGTACGCGACTTTTACACCGACGCCTACTTCGCCAACAATTTAGGGGCTGCTCTGCTAACCCAAATCATCGAAGAAGTATTGTCCGACCAGCCCGCCCCCAGCCAATCTATTGAACTGACCTTTAACCCGGAAATCGCCCCCTGGGAGCTGCTTTTCCGCCAGGGCGAAATTTACGAGGCGATGGCCGGCCCGGAACGGGAACAGGTAGAACATCACCTGCACGAGATCAAAGTGGTGCTGATTAAACGGATGATCAGCGATCAGTTGCGCTACATCGGCGTGGCCCGAAAAGTCTTCACCATCGCCGATTTACGCGACATTTACCGGCGGCGGATTGGGGGCGGTAAGATTGGCGGCAAAGCCGCCGGGATGATGCTAGCCTATAAAATCCTCAAAAAAGACGCGCCAGAATGGGGGCCTATCCTCGGCGAGCAGGTGACAGTGCCGGAATCCTACTTCATTGGCACGGAAGTGATCTATGACTTTTATCTCCTGAACAACCTGACCGACTTCATGAATCAGAAGTACCGTTCCCTGGTCGAAACGCAAATGGAGTATCCGGAGATTGTCGCCGCCCATGCCAACGCCAAAATGCCGGCCGAAATCCTGGACGATTTACGGGCGCTGCTGGCCGACGTAGGGGACGCGCCGTTGATCGTGCGCTCTTCCAGTTTATTAGAAGATAATTTTGGCACTGCCTTCGCCGGAAAGTACGACAGCTACTTCTGCCCTAACCAGGGCACGCCGGAGGAAAATCTGGCGGCGCTGGTGGATGCGGTGCGTAAGGTATTCGCCTGCACGCTGAACCCGGACGCGCTGCTATACCGCTTGCAGCACGATATGATTGATTATGATGAACGGATGGGGGTGTTGATTCAGCGAGTGGAGGGGGAGGTAAACGGCCGTTATTTCTTCCCCACCCTCGCCGGCGTCGGCTTCAGCCAAAACCCCTACCGCTGGAACCCCCGCATCCGCCGGGCCGACGGCTTCCTCCGCCTGGTCTGGGGGCTGGGAACCCGCGCCGTAGACCGCGTAGATCAGGATTACCCGCGCATGATCGGCCTGAGCCACCCCCAACTGCGCCCGGAAACCAGCGCCGCCGCCGTGCGCCAACACTCCCAATGGTTCACAGACGTGATTGATTTGCGGGAGAACGCCTTCAAAACCGTGCCCGTCGGCGAAATCCTCAGTCGGCACTATCCCCATCTGCGCCTGTTGGTCTCCGTAGACGAAGGCGACTACTTCCAGGAACTCGTCTCCACCGCCTCGCTGGATGAAAACAGCCGCCTCGTCCTCACCTTTAACAACCTCACCAAAGACAAACAGTTCATAGACCTGATGCGCCACGCTTTACAACGGTTGGAAAAGGTGTACGGCACGCCAGTAGATATCGAATTCACCGTCACCATCAGGCCAGACCGCCCCAAAGCGCGTTATGAACTGAGCATTATCCAATGCCGTCCTCTCAGCCAACGGCACGAACATGGCAGCGTGCGCGTACCCTCAGACATCCCCCGCGAAGACATCCTCTTCACTGCCCACAAACTCATCCCCGATGGCAAAGCAGAGGGCATCCGCTACTGCATCTTTGTCGACCCGGAGAAGTACCGCGAAGTGCCAGATAACACCATGCGCCTGGAAATCGGCCGGGCCATCGGCCGGTTGAATCAGGTATTGGCCGACGAACGGTTTATCCTGATGGGGCCAGGCCGCTGGGGCAGCGCCAACCTGGACCTGGGGGTGCGCGTCACCTACGCCGACATCCACAACACGCTGGTGCTGATTGAAATTGGCGTGCCACAAGAAGGGCAGATGCCGGAACTCTCCTATGGCACCCACTTTTTGCAAGATTTGGTAGAGGCGGGTATCTACTCGCTGCCACTGCATCTAGGGGAAAAGGGGGGGCGGCTCGATTGGCGCTTCTTCCGCGAATCGGCCAATAGCCTGGCCAGCCTGCTGCCGGAAGACGCTGGCCTGAGCGACTATTTGCGGGTGATTGACCTGGCGGCCCTTTGTGGCAACCGTCGTCTGAAAATCCTGATGGATGGGGAGAATGACGAGGCAGTCGGCTATCTGGTGGAGGGCCATTGGAACGTCAGCAGCGGCGAGGGGTCGGTTTCGACGTTTTAAGCCTGCTCTGCGCCTCTTCTCCCTCATTGCCGCGCCGGGCGATTCCTCTTACAATTCACCCGGATTCCCTGAAAATATATCGAGACGAGGTGCATACGATTATGGAAGAAGTATTACGAAAATTGACTGCGGCTCAAGCGGAGCTGGAGCCGCAGTTTAAGGCGTTGCGGGGGGCGATGGGGGCGTTGAAAACGGCCGTTTCCCTCGCCAGCGCCGACAAAGCCGACGCCCTGCCCATGCACAAAGCGCTGAGCAAACTGGAACTGGCGGCGGCTGAGGTGGAGAATGAGACATTGGCAACGGCCGTTGCCGCCTTCGCCGCCGAAACCCAAACCGCCCTGGACAACCTGGCCTACGACTTCGCCAAAGATTTGCGCGACGCATTCGCCGCGCGGGGCGAAACGGTGGAAGGACGGCCGCCCACCCTCAGCGTGGGGCTGCTCACCTTCAAGATAGACATCGCCGCCCGCAAGGGGCAGTGGCTATACGGCCGAGAGCCGCTCACCAACCCCATCCCCCTCTCGCTCACCGGCATCGTCAAAGCATACGACCAGCAGGTGAAGCGCATTGTCAACCGCTCGCTGGAGGCCAATTTCTTGCCCGATTTGCAGAAGGCATGGCAGGACACGGTGGATAAGCGCAAGCAACGGCCGTCGGGCGGGCGCGTCAACATTGTCGAAGTCCACAGCCAACTGACGCTCAACCGGCAAGCTGCCCGCTTTTGGAACGCCCCTTCGCGCAGCACCTTTAAAGATTATGAGCGCGTCCTCTTCATCCGCGACCTGGTCCTGGCCCAGGAAGCAGGCGAGGCCCCTTTCCGCCTCGGCGTGGCAACCAAGAGCCAGGCCGAACAGTCTAACCGCTCTATCTGGCTGCCGGAAACGGCCGTTGACGGCCAATACTACAGCGACATCACCTTTGACTAATTGTGAATTGTGAATAGCGAATTGTGAATGGTGAATGATCCGTTCACAATTCACCATTCACAATTCAAACTTCACAATTCCTATGAGCGAAGCGAATCCCTCCCCTTCTCTGGCCCGCCACATTATCGAAACTCTGGGCAGCTTTGGCACGCCGCCGGCGCGGGGTATCCAACACTTCAACGTCGGCAACCAGTCCATTCTGGAAGCGCTGGACAAATTCTACCTCTCCTCCTATCTGCAAGATGGCGGCGCGGCCTACAAAATGGTCGTGGGCGATTATGGCAGCGGCAAATCCCACTTCCTCTATTGCCTGCGCGATGTCGCCTGGGCGCGTAACTTCGCCGTCGCCAAAGTAGACCTCAGCCCGGTGGAGACGCCCTACAACGACCAGAAAAAGGTCTACGAAGCGGTGGCAACCAACATCATCTGGCACGAGGTGGGCGAAGGGTTTAGCGATGAGACGGGGCTGACCCGCTTCCTGCAAGGCACGCTGGAGCGCATCGTCGGCGGTCCACTCAGTCTGGAGACCCTGACCAACCCGCTCTATCGCGGCCTGGTGGACACATTGGAAGCGACGCCGGTGGATAGTCAGCCGTATCAAACGGCCGTTCTCGCCTACTTCGACGCCCTCATCCGCGACAACGAAGAGCGCCTGGACTCCCTCTCCCGCTGGCTCCTCGGCGAAACCACCAGCCCCGAAGACACCAAAATCCTACGCGAGGTGGGCGTCACCGGCAAAATCAACAAGCCCAACGCCTTCCGCATGTTACGCTCCCTCTGCCAGGTCATCCGCGCCCTCAGCTACAGCGGCCTCATTTTGCTCTTCGACGAGGTAGACCGCATGGCCTCCGTCGGCGGCCGGGCGGAAAAGCTGGCCACCGACACCCTGCGCGAAGTGATTGACCGCACCCGCGAAGATTTGCCCGGCGCGATGTTCGTCTACGCCGTGCCGCCCCAGTTCATCAACGACGTCGTGCCGAAATACCCGGCCTTGCAGCAGCGGGTGCGCGCGCCCGGCCGTTTCAGCCACGTCAACCACTTCAGCCCGCTCATCAGCCTGGACCACCTGGACCTGAGCGAAGACGACCTGATGCTGGCCATCGGCGAGAAGCTCATCCCCATTTACGAAGCCGCCTTCGCCGCCCCATTGGACCCCACCATCCAGCGGGCCAACGCCGTCATCCTGGCCAACGTCGCCCGCGACGTGTTTTTGGACATCAGCCATCGCCGCCTGTTTGTCAAATCCTTTGTGGTGGAATTGAGCCGCCAGCATTACGGCCAGCAGCACACCATCACCGAAGCGGAAGCCCAGGCCATCCTGCGCGGCCAGATTGATGAGTTGGCGGGCGGGGAGACGGAGCCGTATTAATTGCCAATAGCCAATGGTCAATTGCCAATGGTCAACGCGGAACGCCCACGTGAAGCAGTCGTTGACCATTGACAATTGACCATCAACAATTGACCATTATGATGATTGGACAAGACGTAGAACATCCTCAATTTGGGCCGGGGCAGATAACGGCCGTTTACCGCAACGGCGCCGAATGGTTGGTCCGCTTCGCCAATGGGCTGCGCTTTCGCCGCCCCAGCCACGAATTTTCCGTCAACGGCCAGGCCATCGCCGAACCCGAAGCCCCCTACACGGCCGTTTACCAATCCCCGCCCATGCCCCCCTCCCAACTGGAAGCGCGGCAGCTTATCGAGTCATTGCGCCTGGGCATCGCCCCGGCGCAGCACGTCGCCGAACTGACCATCAACCTGCAACCGGAGCGAGAGAGCCTGATCCAGGCGTTGAATGAAAGCCACCAGCTAGGCGGCGCGGTGCGGGCAGTGGTGGGGGAATATGGCTACGGCAAGAGCCACCTGGTCGAATTGGCGACACAGGAGGCGTTGGCGCGCAACTTCCTGGTCGCCACCGTCAGCCTGGACCTGTTAGAACTGCCGCCCCATCGCGGCTTCGCCATCTACCGCGAGGCGCTGCGCCACCTGCGCTACCCGGACACCGACGAACGGGGATTGGGGCCGCTGCTGGAGAAAACGGCCGTTCTCCCCCACACTCTCAGCCAACTGCAAAGCCTCACAACGGTGGAAAACGACCCCCTGGCCGTCGCCTTGCAGGCGATGGCCGCCACCTCCTCCTCGCGCCAGCGCAAGGCGTGGCTCAACTGGCTGATGGGCGGGCGGCGCGTCCCCTCCATGAACAAGGGGCTGCCGCGCGGCGTCAAGTTCCCGTCCATCTACACGGTGGGGCACAATGCGCGGCAGATCGCTTATTTGTTAACGGCCGTTTCCGCCCTGGCCCGTCTGGGCAACTACAGCGGCCTCTGCCTACTGGTGGACGAAGCGGAAAGCTACTCCTTACTGCGTCCTTACCAGCGCCCCAAAGCCAGCCTCTTCTTTGAGGCGGTCATCTACGCCGCCCTGCGCGACCGGCAAAACAAGCTGAAAGAGGCCAATTTCCCCCAGCACCGCTGGCGCGACTATCCGCTGGCCTATGACCAGGGGCAATCCCTCTTCTTCCTCTTCACCGTCACCCGCAGCGACAACCGGCTGCCCCTGCAAGATTGGCTGACCGAGGAGCAAATCTTCTATCTGGAGCCGGACGCCGAACCGCAGGAGGTGGGTCAATTCTTGCAGCGCATCCTGGCCTACCACGCCCAGGCGTTTGGCTATGAGCCGGGCGAGCGGCAAGGGCAAGTCCGGCGCGGCGCGGCGGAACATCTGGCGTTGGGGGTGAGGAACGGCCGTTTATCCATGCGCAGTGTGGTGAGAACGGCCGTTGAACTCTTCGATCTCCTCTACCTCCACCCCGACTACGACGTCGCCACCCTGCTCGACGAACTCCGCGCCCAGGTGCGCTAAGCTAAAAAGTAGTCCTGGCCTGGTAATCTCCCACCCAGGCTACCCACGACAGATGGGCCTGAACCGCGTGGTAAAGCCGGGCATCCCCGGTGATCAGCGGCTCGCCCCGCCGCGCAGCCAGACCAAGATAAGCCGCATCATAAGCCGACCGCTCAAAACGCTGCGCCCAAGGCAACATTTCTTCCCAGGAAACTGGCTCAAGCTCAATGTCCAGACTGTCAAACGTGCGCAAAATGGTTCTCGCCTGTTCCATCTCTATCCGTTGGCGACGGACCCCTTGCCAGACGGCGTTGCTTATCTCATAATGCAGCAAAGTGGGCGCGGTCAGCGCGATTTGCCTGGAGACGTGATCTCGAATAACGGCCTGCGCTTGCGCCTGACTTTCATCTGGGAACAAAGCGGCCAAGAGGACGCTGGCGTCAATGATCATCCTGGCCTTCTAGCTCCTGGCGCGAACCCTGGAACAGTTCTTGCGCTGTTACATTGCTCTCTTGCATCTCTTGTGAAAGCTGGACTAGCCGCAAATAAGCCTGCACCCGGCGCAACTGCTCATACTCTTCGGGTGACAACAAGACACCAACCGGATGACCATGTTTGGTGATCGTGACAGGGCCATCATCCAGCTTCTTGAGAAGTTGCGAAAGGCGGTTATGTGTTTCAGCGATTGAGATATACATAGAGACACTTCACCTGATTGGTTGCCAATCAACCGATTAACGGCATGGTTTATCAAGCGAGACATCTTCTTTACAAATTAGCGCTGAATTGTCATGCTGAGCGAAGCGAAGCATCCC
>CAYONK010000071.1:0-11231 GCA_964405285.1 uncultured Ardenticatenaceae bacterium | reverse complement strand
AGGCGTAAAGCAGAAAGATGGCGACCGACGCCAGGAGAATGGTCCAAAAGCGCCGGCGACCCATCAGCGCGGCGATGGCGTTTGACTGCGAGGGAGTTGATTCAGGTAATGAAGCCATAGTTTTTGAGACTAGAGATTGGAGATTGGAGATTGGCGAGTATCACAATCTCTAATCTCCAATCTCCAATCTCCTCCTAAATAATCCTCGTCCGTATCTTCGAGCTGACGTAGTCCAGCGCGGTGACGACGATGGCGATGGCGATGACCATGACGGCCGCCTGGCTGTACTGGGTCAGATTGGTGCTGCGGAACAAGATCAGACCAATACCGCCGCCGCCGACGAAACCGATGATCGTGGACATACGCACGTTGATGTCCCAACGGTAGAAGATGAAGGCGGTGTAATGAGGCACAATCTGCGGCACGACGGAGAAGACGATGGTTTGCAGCCGATTCGCGCCGGTGGCTGTCACCGCCTCGACCGGCCCTTCGGCGATATTTTCCACCTGCTCAGAGAAGAGCTTGCCCAGGTCGGCGATGGAGTGGAGCATGAGCGCCAGAATGCCGGCAAGTGGGCCGATGCCCACCCACAAAACCATGACGAACCCCATGATGATGGGTTCGATGGCCCGGAGGACGTTGAGGGTGGTGCGGGTGATGGCATAGGCGAGTAGGCCGACCGGCATCGGGCGTTTTGGCGTTTGACGCAAGGAAATGAACCCGGCGAGCAGGCCGCCGCCCAGGGCGGGCAAGCCCAGGGCAAACAGCAAATTGTCCTGGGGAATCTGGCGACAGAGACCCATCAGACAGATCCAGTTTGCGGCATAGGCGAGACCGAAGAGTAAAACGGCCGTTCCCACCACCGTCAACCCAAATGTCAAGCCACGAGCGGGGCCTTCCGCCAGGTAAAAGAGGCGTTCCTGGCCCAGGCGGCTGGCCGCACTGGCCGCCATCAGCCCGGCCGTCAGCCCAAACAGACTGCCTGACCCGACCCGCAACAAATCACTCATCACGTAAATAAAATTGCCGACAAAGCCTAAAATCCCCAGAACGCCTTCGAGCCAGTTTCCCAGACGCAGCCCCAACAAACTGAGCAAGGCCAGGGCGAAGAAGAGCAGCAACAAGGTGGCGATGGTGCGCAGCGCCGTTTGCCAGCCGGAAATGTTCAGCCGCCAGAGCAAAACCAGCAAACCGACTGCCCCGGCCAAGGCGACGAGAGAGGCCAGGGGAGTAACGGCCGTTATCCCCTCCGCCCCGGCCATCACCTGCCGTCCGGCGTAGCCTCCGGCGTACGCCCCGATGGGCAGGGCGATCAGTCCGGCCATCACCGCTGCCAGCGGCGACCCCACGTTTTGCATCAGGTTGCGCGCCCCGATGAATGAAAGGGGAACAGCCAGGATCGTGCCGACGGTAGAGGCGATCAGGGCCATGAAGATGGTCTCGATGATTGCTTCGAAGGTCTCAACGGCCGTTCCACTCGGCCCGGTCGGAACGCGGGAGAGGGTTTCTAGCAGTTCGATGCGCTGCGGCTCGTCCGAGGGGCGGATGTCTGGCATGGTGAAGGTGACGGCGAAACGGCCGTTGGCATCCGCCCGGAATGTGCCCAGGGTGCGGGTTGTGCCCGCGCCCACAGGATACCAGCGCATCGTCCCGCGCGCGTTTGGTGGGAAACCTTCCCCGCTCAGTTGCAGCACATCCTGCGTCGTCGTCGCGCAGTTCGGCCCCAGGGTAATGGTGCGCCCCCCAGAAGAGATTTGCGATCCCTGAATCGGCTCCTCGCAAGGCATCCGAATCGAGATATTCATGCTGCGCGTCTCGGTCCGGTAAGCCAGCAGATCCGGGCGGGCCAATTCGCGCAGCAAGCTGACTAAATTTTGCTGCCGCAACGGTTTCAACGGCTCCGTCAAATCCACCTGCGTCACCTGCACGGCATAGGCGAAGACGACGAAGACAACAAAACCAATGAGCAAATTGCGCCAGGTGCGGCGGGGCTGTTTTTGACTCTTTCGCGTCATAAAAAAGGGAAGGGAGGCAATTGTCAATTGTCAACTGCCAACTATCAACTACCAACTACCAACTGCTCTCAGCCAATACGCTCCGCTTCCTGACCGTAAATCTCAATGAAGCGTTTGTCGTCAATTTCGTCAGGACGGCCGTCGAAGACCAATCGCCCCTCATTTAAGGCGATGGCCCGCGTGCTGTACTGCTGCACCAGGTCCAAGAAATGCAGGCTGCACAACACCGTGATCTTGTCTTCCTGATTGATTGTTTGCAGGTGGCGCATGATGCTGTGCGCCAGGGCGGGGTCCAGGCTGGCGACCGGCTCGTCGGCCAACATCAGGCCCGGCTCTTGCATCAGGGCGCGGGCGATGCCCACGCGCTGCCGTTGCCCGCCGCTTAACTCATCGGCTCGATTGCTCGCCTTCTCGCGAATGCCCACTCGCGCCAGGCTGGCGTAAGCCCGTTCAATATCCTCTTTCGGGAAGCGGTTGAGGATGGAGGCCAGCGGATTGACGTAGCCAAGACGGCCGCTCAGGACATTGGTCAGCACCGAGGAGCGGTCTACCAGGTTAAAATGCTGGAAGATCATGCCGATACGGCGACGCGCCCGGCGCAGCTCTTCGCCAGTGATGTGGGAAAGCTGCACGTCGTCCCACCAGATTTCACCCGAAGTCGGCTCGATCAACCGGTTAATGCAGCGGAGCAGCGTGCTTTTGCCGGAGCCACTCAGCCCAATCACGGCGACAAATTCCCCGTCCGGCACAGAGAAGGAGACGTCCTTCAAGGCTACTGTGCCATCGTCATATACTTTGGTCAGATTTTGAATTCGCAGCATAGGAAACAAAAAAAGAAGCCGGGAGGCGCTGGTTGCGCTCCCGGCTTCTCTGTTAGAGGAGATTATTCGCCCAAAACATCCTCGGCGGTGATGCCCAGGAGGGACATAGTGGTGCGGACGGGATCGTAGAAGCTGTCTGATACTGGCTCCAGGCCGGTCCAGTTGTAGAACTGCTCAGAGCAGATGGATTCACCGCAAGCCTCGGAGGCGGTGAATTCCACCAGCGCTTTGATGATCTCGTTGGCGGTAGCCAGCGGGAACTGCGGGCCAAAGGAGACCGTGTCGTTGGGGATTTGCGGCGTCAGGGCCAGGATGCGCGTCTTCTCGAAGATGTCTGGCGCAGTGTCGGTGATGGCGGAGCGAGCATCCAGGATGCGGTAGCCGCCCTCGGCCGGACCACCGGCGACGAAAGTGCGCCCTTCGGCGGTGCGAACCGGAGCTTCACCCGCTTCACGCCAGATTTCCGGGCTGTCTACGCCATAGACCCAGGTGCGGCCGGGCAGGATGGGCGGGCTGAAGAAAGCGGTGGCGAAATCAACTTCGCCATTGTAGACGGCCAGCATGGAGTTGTTGTGGCCGCCCGCTTCGACGATGTTGCCTGGCTCGATACCCATATCCAGGAACATGGCCAGGGGGTAGAGGTAGCCGGAGGTGGAGCCGAAATCGGGGATGGCCATGGTACGGCCGTTCAGGTCTTCCAGGGTCTCAAATTCGCTGTCGAAGGGGACGACGATTTGGGCGGCGTACCAGGAAAGGCCAAAGCGCACGGCCGCGCCGCCGACGGTGACGCCGCAGCGGTCGTTGGCCAGGACGTAGCCCTGGGCCGGGATGAAGCCAATGGTGTCGTCGGGGGAAGCGCACATCTCTTCGATGGTGGCGGCGTAGCTGGTGGGCACGCTGACAACGAAGCTGAGGCCGGTAGCATCTTCGAGCGCCTGGGTGAGGACTTCGCCGCCGGTGATGATGGCGTCTACGTCTACCGAGGGGACGAAGAGGACTTTGATCGGCCGTTCGGGCGAGCCGAGGGGAGCCTGATCTCCGCTGACAGTCTCGACGACGGTTTCGGTGACGACGCGGGTCACTTCGACGATTACCTCAACGGGGACTTCAACTTCCTCGGTGACGGTATCGGTGACGACGCGGGTCACTTCAACCTCAACTGTTTGCGGCTGACAGGCGGCGATGGCGACCAGCAGCGCAAGCAAGGTGAACAAAAGAAAGAGCGTTTTTCTGCGTAACATTGAATCCTCCTGATTCAGGTTGAACCACTAAAATTACTCGCAAAATATCATTTTCGCGTGGGCATTATACCATCAGAGATGGTTGAGGCAACGGAAAAAGGGGCCTAACGGCCGTTATCCTGTTAAGGCGTGGCTAACGATTGGTAAAGTTTTGGTTAACGCAGGAGGGGGAGGGTGGGGGAGGACAGGGCTTTTCAATAGTCGGGTGAGTTGGGCTGCAATCTTGGCATTGAAGCGGTGTCTAGCCGCAGCCAGGTTAATGGTGCGGCGGGTCGAAATATCGCTGGACATCGGCCAGAAGCGTCGGCTGATTCGCCTTGACAAACCAGAGATAATCACCGCTCAGATTGAGGTGATTTTTGTATTTAGTCGCTGACTCTGACTATTGAAAAGCTCTGTCAGCCTAAAGTCCGTAAGCCGTAATCCGTAATCCGTATGACACGGCTTACGGCTTACGGCTTACGGCTTACGAAGTTTGAATAGCGATTTTGCGCGTCTTCGGGCCGGCCGAGAAGGGCATATCCAATTGCAGAACGCCATGCTTGAACGTGGCCGTGATCTTCTCCTGATCAACTTGATCCGATAGCTTAAAAACGCGGCGGAAGTTGCCGATACCATATTCAATATGGGTCAGGTCATACCCTTGCGGCCGTTCATAGTCCACGTAACCTTGAATGGTTAATTGATCATTCTCCAGTGTAATGTCCAGGGCGTTTTCAGCAACGCCAGGCAAATCGGCCAACAGTTGGATGCCTTCATTTCTCTCGATGATGTCAATGCGCGGCACATAGGTCCGGCCAGGGCGCGTCGTTTCCACCCCTTCGGGGGTCTCCATCTCTTCCTTTTCCACTGCAAATTCACGTTCGTCTGCCATGTTAAACTCTCCTGTTCTAGCGGGCCTATTTTTAGCAGGCCATTGGCAAGCGGCGCTTCATTACGCGGCTTGCACGGCAATACGCCGGGGCTTTTCCTCTTCGGCGCGAGGCAATTGGACGGTGAGGACGCCGTGCTTGAAGGTCGCCTCGACCTGATCCTGCTCGATACGATAGGGCAATTGAATGGACCGGCTGAATTGGCCGCTGCCGCGCTCGCGGCGATGATACCGGGAGCCTTCGGGCAAAACGGCCGTTTCCCGCTTCCCACTCAACGTCAATGTCTTATCAACAATGGCGATGTCCATATCCTCAGGTTCGACGCCGGGCAATTCGGCCGTGATCAGCAAGCCTTCGGCATTGGACCAGACGTTAAGCGCCGGGAAAGAGGGGGCGCCGCGCACAACAGCGCTATCGGTCATGCGGTCAAGTTGACGCCGCATCCTTTCCATTTCCTGCCAGATAGAATTTCTGTCATAGTTTCGCCACCACATCATGGTAAGCCTCCTTTGTCATTATCCTTGTGAAGTTTAATCTTCGCTTGTACAGTTTTGATTGTAGAGCAAACTCTGAGCGACTTTTGCCCAGGCAGTACATTTGCCTCTGTTTATCGGTTATTCTTTACGCCTCGTATGGTATTCAGGCTACGTTAGATGTGCGTTAGAACAATGCAAAAAATGTATATGATCCAGGCGCGGTTGCGGGTGGGCGTGTTAGCATTTTAGCGATGAGCAATTACGACATAGACGACTGGGATGATTGGCCGGAGGAAAAGCCCAAACGGCGGCGAAGCTGCTGGTTTGTTGGGTTGGCGCTGTTATTGGTAGCCAGTCTGTTGGCTTCGGCGGTGTGGAGCGCGGTGTGGCTGTTCCGAGAAACGGCCGTTTCTCCCCCCACTATGCCCGAACCTACCCAACACCCCGGCCGGATCGCCTTTGTTGACCGCGATGGGCAGGTGGTGACAATAGACCCCGATGGGCGCAACGGCCGTTCCCTCACCAACGCCGCCTTCACCCATCAATTCCCCGCCTGGTCGCCGGACGGCAGCCGTCTGGCTGTCATCGGCCGCGAAGCCATTTACCTGCTTCACGACCACCAGGAAGCAGAGGAAGCGATCAGCCTGTACCGGTCCAACAGGCAAAACCCGTTCTACCTCTACTGGTCGCCGGATGGCCGCAGCCTCAGTTTTTTGGCCAACGAGCCGCAGGGCAGCATCGGGCTGCGCCTGGTGCAAACAGACGCCCCCTACGACGAGCGGCTATTAGCCACCGGCAGCCCATTCTATTGGCAATGGCTCGGCGACGGCCGCACCCTTTTCATCCACACCGGCGGGAATGGCCCGATGGCGCGGCTCGCCT
Source organism: uncultured Ardenticatenaceae bacterium (assembly GCA_964405285.1). Lineage (GTDB taxonomy): Bacteria > Chloroflexota > Anaerolineae > Promineifilales > Promineifilaceae > Leptovillus. Next base: position 4,924 of record CAYONK010000071.1, on the reverse strand, counting down.
TTTTGCCCGCCGAAAGCGAAATCCAGCCGGAAGATAACATCGCCCCTCCCGGTCAATTTCAGGCGCCGGGCGTTTCGGCAAACGGCCGTTTCTGGGCCTACGCTCAGGACCAGTCTGATGGCATGAGTTGGCTGGTTATCGAAGACAAAGAGAGAGGGGAGCAATGGTCGCAGCGGCACACCGGCATGGTGGCGATGAGTTGGAGTCCGGTGGGCAACAGGCTCGCCTTCAGCAATGGCTTGGATGAACGGATACCCTCCTTCTGGGGGCCGCTCCGCTTATTCGACGCGGAGAGCGGCGAGGCGACGATTTTGAGCGATAACACGGTGCTGGCTTTTTTCTGGTCGCCAAACGGCCGTTTCCTGGCTACCATCCAGTCCAACAGCGGCAATCGCTCCTTTGGAGTCATCGCCGGTCTGAAAGAAAACGGCCGTCCTCCGCTGGCCAAGGGCAGCGCCCAACGCCCAATCCACCAATTTCTCCTGACGGTGATTGACGTTGAAACAGGGGAAACGCGAGACCTGGCAACCTTTGGGCCAACGCGGCTGTTCGTCGGTCAATTTTTACCCTTTTTCGACCAATACGCGCTCAGCCATCGCCTTTGGTCGCCCGACAGCGCCGCCATCGTCCTGCCCTTGATCGAAAATGGCGTCAACCGGGTGAAGGTGTTCCCCATCAATGGCGAAGCGCCCCTAGACCTGGGACGCGGAGATATGCCGGTTTGGAGTCCATAGCGGCCGACGTCTGCGTTTGGAGATTGGAGATTGGCTCAATCTCCAATCTCCAATCCCCAATCCCCAATCTCTCGTTTAAGTGGCGATCAGGAGGGCGACAACGGCCGTTAGCAGCACAAAGCTCCCCCCCGCCAGCCCGCCCCGTTTCCGCCAGTAAAGCAGCCGGGGCGGACCAAACAACAGCAGCAGCAAACCCCAAGCCAGCGGAAAAGCAACCAAAAAGTGGAATCCGCCCAGCAGGCTCAGCACCGCTTTCAACTGGGCTGCCATAAAGAGCAACATACTGTTGATGAACAGCAACCCGAAGAATGCCTGCCAGGGATAACGGCCGTTCTCCTCAGCCACCTTTGGCGTCACCGGCAGCGCCAGAAAAGCGGCATACAACAGCGACGTGCCCAGCCAGGCCCCTGGCGCAAAGACGAAAAAGGTAGCCGATTCCCCCTCTCCCAAAGTCATCGTATCCACCGCAAAAACGGCGGCGAAGTAGTTGAACTGAAAGGCCATCGCCGTCATCACGGCTGCGCCGAACAACATGCCTAAGGCCAGCCACAAGGGGCGAACGGCCGTTGTCCCCGCCACATCACCCCCCGCCCCCGGCTCCAGGCGGCGAATCAGAAAAACGCCGAAGCACATCAAAGCGTAGACCCCAATCAAGTAAATCACGTTGATGGCAGACGGGGTTTGCAAAGCGACAACGGCCGTTGCCAACAATGCCCACAAAAGCGACAGCGCCACCCCATCAGCCAGCCAGGGCACAAAGTCAATCCAAACTCTTTTCCGTTGATTCATCTTCCTTACTCAGCATAACCTTTGATCGCGGCCCAACTGCCTGCCGCTGTACGGTAATATGATTCGCAATGTTCACTCGCTAAACTATAGGTTAACAAAGTTAGCGACATCTCTAAGGCGCACCGTAGCGCAAGACACACCACAACCGCAAAAAGATGTCCTATTCTTGCCATAGGAGGTGCGAGCCATGAGTACACCTGCTGAAGATAGCGATATAGTCAATTCAGCCTCGATCCGGCCTCTACCGAACGCAAGTTTAGCGAAATCAATCTATCCAATGAGCAAAACGCTCCTGGATTATCTGATCACCGTCCCTGCGCTGCTGCTACTTGCGCCGCTATTTCTGTTGATTGCCCTCTGTATTCGCCTGGACTCCCCAGGGCCGATTTTTTCTCGGCGCGTGGTGGTGGGGCGAAACGGCCGTCAGTTCACAGCCTTCCATTTTCGCGCCACGCACTTCGGGAGCGAAACGCAGATCACCCGCATGGGCCGCCTGCTGTGTCGCTTTGGTTTAAATGAGCTGCCGCTACTTTTCAACGTCCTCAGGCGCGAAATGTCCCTGATTGGTCCGCGTCTCGTCTCGCCCGCGGAGTTAGCCAGCTACGACCAATATCACCCGGCCATTCTGCAAGCCTACCCCGGACTGACCGGGCTTTGGCAAATTAGCCGTTGCCGGAAAAATCGGCTGCAAAAAGAGCTGGCCTACGTTCAGAAATGGTCCATCTGGCTGGACTTAAAGATATTGTTGCTGACAGTCCCGGCCGCTATCAACCAGCCTTAATCGGTTCTCCGGGGCGGTCTTCGTGGCGGAAGAGCAGCGTGGCGCAAGTCGCGCCCTTCATCACGCGCTCGGCGACGCTGCCGAAGACCCACAATTGCAACCCGGAAGAGCCGACGTTGGAGAGGACGATCAAATCAACGGCCGTTTCCTCCGCATAATCCAGGATGGTGTCGGCCGCTGAGCCGCGACGCAGTTCAGCCCGAACAGACAGGCCGGCGGAAGCCAATCGCGCCCGGACCGCTTCCAAGTACGTTTGCATCTCGACCGGTTGATCGTCGCTTCTGGCCGTATCTTCACCGGCAAACAACAAGGGAGGCGGCTCAATGACGCGCAGTAACAGCACTTCTGCCTCCAGGGCCGCAGCGATGCGCCGGGTTGGCCCCAAAACGCGCTCGGCCAACGGCGAGCCATCGAGGGGGACGAGGATGCGCTTGATCTGGGCCGGGACGATCTTTTGGTGGCTGCGCAGGATGACCGTCGGGCAAGGAGCGCGGCGCAGCACTTTTTCTGCCACACGGCCGAAGGTCCAGCGGGTCAGCCCGGAACGGCCGTGTGTGGTCATCAGGATCAGACTGACGTTGTGCTGCCGGGCGTAGGTGATGATGGTGTTAGCGGGGCTGCCGGTGACAACGGCCGTTTCTATTTCCACCGTCGTTGGTTGCAAACGGCTGCGCATCTCCTTCAGATAAAGCCCTGCCTCATAGGCATGGCTCTGCACCGCCTGAACAACCGGGTCATCCGCAGGTCGGCGCGGCAGGGGCAAGACAACCGTCAGCAGGGTCAGGGTTGCGCCTATGCCTTCCGCCAATCGCACGGCCGACAGCAGCACCCGTTCAGCCAGATCAGAGCCGTCCAGTGGGACCAATATCTTTTGAAATTCCATCATCGTATTGTACCAATGGCCTGTTGACAGACGAAAAAACGGCCGTTACGCTTCAACCATAATCATCCAACCCAAAACAAAAGGAGGTGAGAGGTATGTTATTTTTGCCACGCGAAGAAGGACAAGGTCTAACCGAGTACGGCGTCGCCATCGTCTTCGTGGCAATCGTGATTGTAGCGATTTTGACCATTTTAGGCCCACAAGTCGGTAATATGTTCAGCCGCGTCACCAGCGGCTTCCCCAGTTGACCCGTTTCATTCCTATTCATTCCGGTTTCCCTTATTCATTTTTATCTCCTGGCGGCGCCCCAATTCATGGGGCGCTGTCCTTTTGCGTCTGTTTTCTGTGTTATAATCAGGGCCTCTATGATCATCCCAAGTTTAGAGACTCTCACCTCGTTGTTAACAATTTTCGCCGCCGTGATGGGGGCATTGCTGGCCGCTCTCTGGTTAAGCCTGATCATTTGGGCTTTCCGCGACATGCGCTCCCGCTCCCGCGACCCCTTCGCCCAACTTCTGGCAGCCCTGGTAGTGGCGGCGCTGCCTCTCGTCGGCATCGTCATCTACTTCATCTTGCGGCCGCCAGAGACATTGGCCGAAGCGTATGAGCGTGCCCTGGAAGAGGAAGCGCTGTTGCAAGAAATTGAAGAGCGCCCGGCCTGCCCCGGCTGCTCGCGGACCATTGAAGCGAACTGGCTGCTCTGCCCCTATTGCCACACACGGCTGCGCAAAGTGTGCCCGGACTGCCACTCTTTGATGGAGCTGTCTTGGAATCTGTGCCCATTTTGCGGCAGTCAACACCTGGATCCCTATCGGGTGGACTTACCGGAACGGGAGCCAGCGTCCTTGCTGCCCGGTGAGGACGAGGCAGCCGCGCTGGAGGATGGCGGGGATCCCGAGGCCGATGGGTTGATGGGCGAAGCGGCGGAAGATGCGGTAACTGACGACGAGGAAACGGCCGAACAGCAATAAGCAGTCAGATTGCGCAAGATAGACAAGCGATAGAGACCGACGAGCAACAGCGCAGAAGCAACGCTCGCGGTGGATGGTGGAGTGCGACCCATGTTGGCCAAAGCTGGTAAGCGACTGAACCTGGGGGCTTTTGTGGGGCCGGGTGTCTATTACTTGCAACGGCCGTTGCGCCTCTTCCGCACCTACGACCGAGAAAATCTTCGCCCAGACCTGATCGCCGGACTCACCGTCGGCGTGATCCTGCTGCCGCAGGCCATCGCCTTCGCCCTCATCGCCGAACTGCCGCCGCAGATGGGGCTGTATGCGGCCATCGTCGGCGCAATCTTTGGCGCGCTCTGGGGTTCCTCCAACCAGGTCCACACCGGCCCCACCAACGCCATCTCCCTACTCGTCTTTTCTACCCTGGCTGGCAGCGTCGCCGTTGGTACGCCGGAATACATCATCGCCGCCGGCATGATGGCCGTTATGGTCGGGGTGCTGCAACTGGTGATGGGCTTAGCCCGCCTGGGCGTGCTGGTCAACTTCGTCTCCCACTCTGTCGTGGTCGGCTTCTCCACCGGGGCGGGCATCCTCATCGTCATCCGGCAACTCGGCCCTTTGCTCGGCTTGCACTTGAGCAATAAAAACATTGTAGACACCATCACCAGCGCCGTCACCCGCCTGCCGACTGCCCATCTGCCCACAGCCTTGCTTGGCCTGGGGACCATCGCCATTATTCTGTTCATCCGCCGCGCCCGGCCTGGGCTGCCATCCTCGTTGGTTGGGA
>CAYONK010000070.1:0-11307 GCA_964405285.1 uncultured Ardenticatenaceae bacterium | reverse complement strand
GGCTGCTTCGAGCAGACCTCCTCGGCCACCTATCCCAACGTCCTGGTGCTGGATTATTTGCAAGCCAGCGGCCAGGTCTCGCCCGAAGTGCAGTTCAAGGCCGAGGATTACATCAACATCGGTTACCAACGGCTGACCACCTTTGAAGTGCCGGGCGGCGGCTTCTCCCTCTTCGGCTACGCCCCGGCCGACCGGATGCTGACCGCCTACGGCCTGCAAGAGTTCAGCGACATGGGCCGCGTCTACGAGGTGGATGGGCGGCTGGTGGAGCGGGCGGCGCGCTGGCTGCTGTCGCAGCAGGCGAGCGATGGCTCCTGGGAGAACGACCAGGGCCTCGTCCACGAAACGTCGTGGAGCAATTTGCAGAACGACCGGCTGCCGGTGACGGCCTACATCGTCTGGAGCCTGATCGAAGCGGGTTTCCGCGACGACGCGGGCGCGGCGCGAGGGTTGGAGTACGTGCGGCAGCACGCGGGTGAAGCCGATGACCCTTACGTGCTGGCGCTGGTCGCCAACGCCCTCGTCGTCGCCGATCTGGCGAGCGGCGGCCCCATCAGCCCGCAGACCGAGGGGGTGTTGAACCAACTGGCCGCCCTGGGGCAGCGGGAAGGGGATGGGCTGGTCTGGCGCAGCGGCGTGGCCAGCTTCAGCGGCAGCGAGGGGCAGACTGGCAGCATCGAGACGACGGCGCTGGCGGCGCTGGCCTTCCTCCGCGCCAAAAGCCACGACGACGCGGCCAACGCCGCCCTGAACAGCCTGATCAGCCAGAAGGACAGCTTTGGCACCTGGTACAACACTCAGGCGACCATCCTGGTCTTGAAGGCGTTGATTGAGACGGTGCGCAGCGGGTCGGAGGATGTGGATGCGACGGTGACGGTGACGTTGGACAACGGCCGTTCCCGCACCCTGCACGTCACCCCGGAAAACTTCGACGTGGTGCAGCAAATCAGCTACGACGACGTGCCCTTGGGCCAGAGCGTGGTGGGCATCAGCGTCGAGGGCAAGGGCAGCCTGATGTATCAGGTGACGAGCCGGAGCTATCTGCCCTGGGACCGGCTGGCTTTCTACCCGGAACTGGTCTCGCCGCAGGAGGCGATGGTCATTGACGTGGCCTATGACCGGACGGAGTTGGCCGTCAATGAGACGGTGCGGGTGGACGTGACGGCGAAGCTGACCGACCCCGGCGCCTTTGCCAAGCAGGCGATCATTGACCTGGGCATCCCGCCCGGCTTTAGCGTGAACGCCGAAGACCTGGCGGCTCTGGTGGCCCGGATGAATCAGACGATGGTGGGGGAGGGGGAAACGGCCGTTGAGCGCTACGAGCTGACCGGGCGGCAGATTGTCCTGTACCTGTCGAATGTGACGGGGGAACGGCCGTTGCAGTTCAGCTATCACCTGACGGCCAACTATCCCCTACGCGCCCAGACCCCGGCCAGCAATGCCTATGATTATTACAACCCGGACGTGAACGGGGAGAACGCGCCACAACTGCTGACGGTTGAGGGGTAGAAGAAGCGTTTGCTGTTTGTCTATGTTCCGTCAGCCATAGGCGCTTTTGCTACTTCGCTGCAAAGCAACGCAACTCTTCACAGCTAGAGGAAAAGGCAGACAACCGTGTGCCTTTTCCTCTTTCCTCTCCTATAATTGCTTGCTGAAAGCAAGTCTTTGCGAATATGTTTGCAAAGCGCGCCCAGAGCAGATATTACACGATTCACCCACCCTCAGGAGGCAACATGGCAGCACACCCTCTAGCGGGCCAGCCCGCGCCACGCGAATTATTGGAAAATATCCCTCGGCTGATTTCCGCCTATTACACCCACAAACCCGACCCGTCCGACCCGGCGCAACAAGTCGCTTTTGGCACGTCCGGCCATCGCGGAAGTTCGGTGGACAGCAAATTCAACGAGGATCACATTTTGGCCGTCTGCCAGGCGCTCGTTGCGTATCGGCAGGAGGAAGGGATTGATGGGCCGTTGTACGTCGGCATGGATACCCATGCTTTGTCAGAACCGGCGCTGGCAACGGCCGTTGAAGTCTTTGCCGCCAATGGAGCAGACGTCATCATTCAGGCCGGTCTGGGCTACACCCCCACTCCCGTCATCAGCCACGCCATCCTCACCCACAACCACCTGGCCAAAGGGGGCACGGCCGATGGCGTCGTCATCACCCCCTCGCACAACCCGCCCAACGATGGCGGCTTCAAATACAACCCACCCAGCGCCGGGCCGGCCGACACCAGCATCACCAGACGGATCCAAGACCGGGCCAACGAGATTCTGCGCGATGGCCTGAAAGCGGTGCGGCGCATCCCCTACCAGCGGGCGATCCGGGCCGACACCACCCACGTCTACGACTACATCACCCCCTACGTCACCGACCTCGGCGGCGTGATCAACATGCCAGCCATCGCCGCCGCCGGTCTAAAAATCGGCGTAGACCCGATGGGCGGCGCGGGCATCGCCTTTTGGGATCCCATCGCCGAGAGCTACGGCCTCGATTTAGAGGTGGTCAACCGTTCGGTAGACCCTACCTTCGGCTTCATGACGGTAGACAAAGATGGCAAAATTCGGATGGATTGCTCCTCTCCCTACGCCATGGCCAGCCTGATCGGCCTGAAAGACCAGTTCGATATCGCCTTCGGCAACGACCCGGACTACGACCGGCACGGCATCGTCACCCAGAGCGTCGGCCTGATGAACCCCAACCATTTCCTGGCGGTCGCTATTTGGTATCTCTTCCAAAATCGCCCCGGCTGGCGGCCGGATGCGGCCGTCGGTAAGACGCTGGTCTCCAGTTCGATGATTGATCGGGTGGCGGCCCACCTGGGGCGGCGATTGGCGGAAGTGCCGGTCGGCTTCAAGTATTTCGTGGATGGCTTGATTGACGGCTCTTTCGGTTTTGGCGGGGAAGAGAGCGCGGGGGCGTCGTTCTTGCGGCAGGATGGTACAGTCTGGACGACGGACAAGGATGGGTTTGTGATGGATTTGTTGGCGGCGGAGATAACGGCCGTTACCGCCCAAGACCCCGGCCAACATTACCAGTCGCTAGAGCAGCGCTTTGGCAGCCCCGTCTACGAACGGATGGACGCCGCGGCGAACGCGGCGCAAAAAACAGCCCTGGCCAACCTCTCCCCCGATATGGTGGAGGCGGCCGAATTAGCCGGAGACCCCATCACCGCCAAACTCACTCGCGCCCCCGGCAACAACGAACCCATCGGCGGCCTCAAAGTTGTCACCGACAACGGCTGGTTCGCCGCCCGCCCCTCCGGCACAGAGGAGATTTACAAAATCTACGCTGAAAGCTTCAAAGGAGCCGACCACCTGAAGCAAATTCAGGCCGAAGCCCAAGAGATTGTCCAGGCCGCCTTCAAAAAAGCGGGCCTGTAGAGAGATTGGAGATTGGAGATTGGTCCAATCGCCAATCTCCAATCTCCAGTTCCCTTATTCTACACCGCTTCTACCCGCTCAACGGCCGGGAAAAACTGCTTCACGGTGCCTTCTACCCAACCGTGCAGTGTCACCGGGGCCAGGGCGCAACCATCGCACGCGCCGGACATGGCCACCTGCAAGGTGCGGCCGTCGAACCCCACCATCTTCACTGCTCCACCATGATAATGCTCGATATAGGCGCTGATCGAATCAATCAGAGCGCGCATCCGTTCTGTTTCAGGCACTCCTGGCGGGCCATTATTGGTCATAGCATTGTCTGTTGTCATGGTATCATTCTCCTGAAATACACCTGAGGCAACGATAAAGTAAACCACCTCAAGTATAACCCACTCCCCATTTTCTTCCAGGCCGCTGGGCCGGTGGCTGCAACATTTCATCTCTTTCCTATTCTTTGCGATTCTTTGTTATAATCCCGCACCTTGTGCGCCGGTGGCAGAGAACCCGGCCCTTAAAAACTGCGGCGGTCGCAGCACCCGCCTTATCAAAACAAAGGAGAATACGTGTGACAGTAGTTCGTGAACAAGAGAATAACCGCCGGCCCTCGGCCGGCCCCGTGGCCCAGGCAATGCCGGCCATGGCCCTGATTGTGGTGGCGGCCTACGTGGCCGCCCAAATGATCGCCGACATCACCAGCCTGAAGATCGGTAACGTGGCCGGGCTGGCGGTGGACATGGGAACCTTTATTTACCCCATTACTTTCACCCTGCGTGACGTGGTGCATAAAATTTGGGGCAAACGCAACGCCCAGGTGCTGATCATCACGGCGGCGGCCGTCAATGTCTTTATGGTGTTGTACACGGCCTGGGCGGCGTCTGTGCCCGGCGACCCATTGGCCGACCCGGATGGCGTTTTTACCGCTGCGTATGCGCTGGTGTTTGGCCCGTTGTGGCGCATTGTGCTGGCTTCGATTCTGGCCGAGGTGGTGAGCGAACTGGTGGACACGGAAGCGTATCACTGGTTTGTTACCCGTGTGACGAAGAAGAAACAGTGGGCGCGGGTGCTGGTGAGCAACAGCGTCAGCATCCCGATTGACACGGCTTTGTTTGCGGTGGTGGCGTTTGGCGGGGCGATCCCCTGGACGGCCGTTGGCGAAATCTTCCTCTTCAACCTGATCGTTAAATTTGGCGTCACCTTGCTTAGTCTGCCATTGATCTACATTTACCCGGACCCGGATTGGCAGTAAGGCGCAGGCGATTGGCGATTGGTGATGAGCGATCACCAGGTCGCCATTCGCCAATCGCTGCGCTCTGACACTCTTTCCATCTGCGAGTTTTGCTGCGGGGCGGCCAGGCAGCGATACAATTGAACCATGCTGAGACGTTTGCTTCCCCAGTTCATTCTGGAGCAGTTTACCCAGGGGCGTTTTTACGGCCGTTTCCCCGCTGCCACCCTCTTCCTGGACCTGTCCGGCTTCACTGCCATCACCAATATGATGATGCAGCAGGGCAAGGAAGGTGGGGAGACGATGGCCGACGTGATGCAGGCGACGTTCGATCCGCTGCTAACGGCCGTTTATGAGCAGGGAGGCTTTGTCACCAGCTTTGCCGGAGATGCGTTTACGGCCGTTTTTCCCCTACCCGCCCTCCCCTCCGCCAGCCAGGCCCACCTGGGCGCTGCCCATCAGGTCGCCTGCCAACGCGCCCTGGCAGCGGCCATTGCCATGCGTCAGGCGATCAACCAACGCCCACCGCTGACGGCAGCCGGAGCGGATTTCACGATGAGCGTGAAGATCGGCCTGGGCGAAGGGGCGGTGGAGTGGGGGATCGTTGGCGAGCCGGAGTATGAGCAGACGGCGATCTTGGGCGAAGCGCGTCACGCCTACTACTTTCGCGGCTCGGCGATTGACGCCAGCGCCGGGGCCGAGCAGTCGGCCGGGCCGAACGAGATTGTCATGAGCCATGGGGTCTACGTGGCCGTGTCCCAGCAGGTGCGGGCGGTGGCGGTGGATCATGTCTGGCGCTTAACGGCCGTTACCGACTCTCTACCTGCTCCCCAATCCTTTTACCTACCTCCGCCAGAAAGAGAATTGCTGCGCATCTTCGTGCCGGAAGCCGTGTTGAATCAACCGGTGCGCGGTGAATATCGCCAGGTTCTCACCCTGATTCTCAACCTTAGGGATGTCTCCACGCGGGAGCAATTGCTCCCGTTCTCTCAGACGATCTTCGCGTTGCAGAAGACCTATGGCGGCTACCTCAACACAATCAGCTTCGACGACAAGGGGTGCAGCCTGCTCCTTTTCTGGGGAATGCCGGTCAGCCAGGAAAACGACCTGGAACGCGCCTTGAATTTTGTGCTGCGGCTGCGGGAACAAACGGCCGTTACCTTCCGCGCCGGCGTCACCTATCAGTTGATGTACGCCGGTTTTGTTGGCGCTTCCCAACTGCGCCAGGAGTATAGCTGTTATGGCCGGGGGGTTAATCTCGCCTCTCGCCTGATGATGGCCGCGCCCTGGGGCCAGGTTTGGGTAGAGCAGGCCGTCGCCCGGTCATCTCAACAATTTTACTTCCAGCCCCAGGGCAACCATACCTTCAAAGGGTTTGCCCACCCTCAAGAGGTCTTCGCCTTTTTAGGGTTGCAAGAGAAAAGCCTGCCCCGGTTTAGCGGCCGGATGGTCGGGCGGCAGGAAGAGTTGGCCCGCCTGGCTCAATGGCTGAAACCGCTGCAAAACGGCCGTTTTGCCGGGTTCAGCCTCATTCGGGGCGAATCGGGCATTGGCAAAAGTCGCCTCGTCGCCGAACTCCAGGAAAGAATGCCCACCAGCCTCGGGCACGCGCGCTGGCTCCACGCCCAAACAGACGAAATTCTGCGCCAATCCCTCAACCCCTTCCGCTATCTGCTTTACCGCTATTTCCGCCAATCCGTAGGCCAGAGCCTGGCCCAAAACCATCAGCGCTTCACTGAGCAATTCAACACCTTAAGCGAATCGCTCAATGATCCGCGCCAGCGCCAGGAGCTGGAGCGCGTTCACTCCTTCCTGGCCGCAATGGTCAACCTCACCTGGCCAGATTCTCTTTATGAGCAGCTCACCGGTGAAGCGCGTGCCCGCAACCTGCGGCTGGCGCTGCAAGCCTTCTTCCAGGCTGAAAGCCAGCGCCACCCCCTCATCCTCCACGTCGGCGACGCCCATTGGCTGGATGAAGATAGCTGGCAAACCCTCGCCTACCTGGGCCAGATTTTGCAGACGGTCCCACTGGCTATTATCCTCACCAGCCGGACCCCCTTACCTCAACTGACCAGGTTGGGTATCCCGGTCGCCGAGATAGAATTGCAGCCCCTCACGGAAACTGCCCTGGCCGACCTGGCCCTGACCATTTTTGGGCATCCTCCCTCGACCCAGTTGCTTCAGTTCGTCTTCAACCGCTCCGACGGCAACCCCTTTTTTGCCGAACAGATTTTTCTTTACCTGCGCGATCAGGGGCCAGATGATTCGCTGGACGCGGTGATGGCCGCGCCGCTGCCGCTGGACGTGCGGGCCGTGCTGACGGCGCGTCTGGACAGCCTGACTCAGGAAGTTAAACGGGTGGTGCAGCACGCGGCCGTTTTAGGGCGCGAGTTCGACGTGCAGCTTCTCGCCCACATGCTGCGCGACGAGCCTGATCTGTTGGAAAAGATAACCGCGGCTGAACAGGCCGCAATCTGGTCTCCCCTGAGCCAGCTTCGTTACCTGTTCCGCCATGCTCTCCTGCGCGATGCCGCTTACGACATCCAGCTTCAGGCGCGTCGCCGTCAACTCCACCGGCTGGCGGCCCACGCCCTGGAAACTGTCTTCCACGTTGACCTGTCGCGCCATTATGAGGAATTGATCTACCATTACCGGCAGGCTCAGGAGCCGGAGCGTGAACTGCACTATCTCAGACTGGCGGCCGATCAGGCGCAACAGCAGTATGCCAATCACGATGCGCTGCGCTTCCTCAACCGCGCCGTGGCGCTGCTTCCGCCGGATGATCTGGTCGGGCGATATACGCTGATCAGCCAGCGCGAGAGCGTCTACCATCGTCTGGCCCGCCGGGTGGAGCAGCAGGACGACCTGGAAGCGCTGCAAGCGTTGGCCGCTCGTCTGGACGAGCCGCACCGCCTGGCGGAAACGACCGGCTGGCGCGCCCGTTTTGCCCTGGCCGTCAGCGATTTCCCAACGGCCGTTTCCCTGGCCCAGGCAGCGTTCTCTCTGGCGCAGCAAAGCGAAGATGAGGCGCTTATGGCCGCCGTCTATCAGACGTGGGGGTTGGCCGTGTGGCGTCAGGGCGATTACCCCTTGGCTGAATCGTATTTGGCCCGCGCGCTGGCCTTGTGGCAGGAGCAAGGGCAGGAAGCCGGGGTTGCCAACGTGCGCCATTATCTGGCCCTGCTGGCCTACGAACAGGGCGATTATGCCACCAGCCGCCAGAGCTATCTGGAAGTGTTGGCGCTGCGCCAGACCATCGGCGACCGGGAAGGGGAGGCGGCGACGCTGAACAATTTGGGCGCGGTGGCTAATTTTCAGGGAGATCTGCTGTCGGCGATTGAGTATTCGGAGGCGGCGCTGCGCATCCGCCGGGAAATCGGCCACCGGCAAGGCGAGGGCGGGTTGCTGCTGAATCTGGCGGTGATGTGGCGGAATCTGGCGCAGTTTACCCTGGCGGAAGGGTATCTGAGGCAGGCGCTGCCGGTGAGCCAGGAGGTGGGCGAGCCGCTGCTGGAAGCGGCCATCTATACCAATTTTACCCTGCTCTACCACCAGATGGGGCGGGAGGAGGAGGCGGCGGAAAACGGCCGTTTAGCCGTCCGGATGCTCATTCCCTTAGGCAACCCCTCGTTTCAATCGTCGGCCCATACCTGGTTGGGTCATGCGCTCTCGGCTCTGGGGGAAACGGCCGTTGCCGCCGAACAGTATGAGCAAGCCCTCCACCTGCGCGCGGAAAAAGGGCAGGCCCATCTGGCGCTGGAGCCATTGGCCGGGCTGGTCCGGCTGGCCTTGCAGGCTGGCGATTTGGCGAAGGCGGCGGAATATGGCCGCCCCCTGGCCATTGGCGTGTGGGCCAACCCGGAGCTGCATGGCCTGGAGGAGCCGCTGCGCATTCACCTGACGGCTTATGAGTGCCTGCTGGCCTTAGGCGACCCAACGGCGACTGACTTGTTGCGCCGGGCGCACGAAGTGCTGCACCGCCGCGCCGCCAGTTTACATGACCCGACGCTCTATCGCGCATTCTGCGAGGATATTCCGGCGCACCGGCGGCTTTTGGAACTGGCCGAAGAGCATCTGGCATGATCGCTCACCGCCAGCCTGGGGCTTACAATCCGCTGCGATTCCACCATAAGGAAAGGGAAACGGCCGTTGTCGCCAGAATAGCCCCCAACGCCGCAAAAAACACACTGATCTCCAACCGCTCTTGTTGCAGCACGATCTGCGTCGGCAAATTGCGGAAGACATCCAACAACTGCTCCGCGTTCTCGGCGCGGTAATAAGCCCCACCGGTGATGTCGGCCATCTCTTGCAGCGTTGGCTCGTCAATAAGCAGATAACGGCGGAAATTGCCGCCGCCGCCGAAGCTGCCGCCGCCAAACCCGCCGCCATAGAGGACGTTCCCCCCCATTTGCGCCTGGGTGCAAATCATCTGGCTCGGATTTGTGGTGCCAAAGCCGATGGTATACACCCGTACCTGCCGATCGGCCGCCTGCTGCGCCGCCGCCAGAGGCGATGGCCCCCGCGTGTTCGCTCCATCAGTGAGCAAGACGATGATGTCTGGCTGGAAAAATCCGGCTGCCGCGCCGGAGGTGTCTGGCCCGCTCAAATCAACCCCGCTAGAGACGACAGCCGGATTCACTTCAGCGATGGCGTCTAATGATTTCAGAGTCGCGCTGCCAATGGCCGTCCCTCTGGCGGTGGTCAGGTTGCGAATGGCCTCTTCGAGAACCCGTTTATCGGCGGTCGGCGCGACGATTAGCTCGGCAAAGTCGGCAAAGGCGACGAGGCCAATCTGTGTGCCATCCGTCTGATCGCGGACAAAGCTGCGCGCCGCTTCCTGGGCTACGGCCAACCGATTAGGCTCTACGTCTGTGGCGCACATGCTGCGCGAAACGTCCAGGGCCAGGATGATGGTGGAGCGATTGAGAGGCACCTGGGCCAGGGCGACGGGGCGGGCGGTGGCGAACAAGAGGCTGGCCAGGGCGAGCAAGAAGAGGGCGACCGGCAGGTATTGTCGCCAGCGCGAGCGCCGGGGCAGCGCCTCGCGGATCAGAGTCAGGCTGGAATAGCGCACGGCGTATTTGCGTTTGCGGCGCAGCATCCAGACGTAAAGCGCCAGGAGCAGCGGGACGATAAGCAGCAGTAGCAGCAGCCAGGGAGATAGTAAACTCATGATACTCTCCTGTGATCAGCCAGAGCAAGCGCGAGGGGGTTCAACGACTTCTTCCCCGGCTCTCGTTCCGACTCACGGTAACCGGCCGAACCAGGCCATAGATAAGACACCGCCAATGAGCAGAATGAAAGCGCCCAGTCCGGCCAGAAGCGAGGTGATTTCCATCTTTTCGCCTCGGATGGTCAGTTGCAGGTCAATGTTGCGGTAGATTTCTTGCAGCGCTTCTTCGTCTCCGGCCTGGTAATAACGGCCGTTTGTCAGGCTGGCAATCTCTTCTAACCCCGTTTCATCAAGCCGGGTGACGACGTAAAAACCATCAATTTCCAGGACGGCCCCCTCGGCGCTGCCGATGCCCACCGGGTAGATGCGCACACCCGCGTTGGCCGCCAGTTGCGCGACGGCTAATGGATCGGGGGCGCTCATATTCTCGCCATCGGTCAACAGCACGATAACGGCCGAGGGGTGGTCGCCAAGCGCCAGCGGCGGTAGATCTTCGGGCAGCACGTCTTCGACCAGAGCGCTTTCGTCAATGACGATTGGTTCGCCGACGATGGCTGTTAGTGAGGTGAAGATGCCCTGCCCCAGCGACGTGCCGCCTTGTGGACTCAGGCGGTCTATGGCCGCCAGAATGTCTGGCTGCGCGTCGGTCGGCGGCTGCACTACCAGCCCGGCATTGCCGAAAGCGACGACCCCGATCTGGATGGTGCTGGGCTGATTTTCGACGAAGGTTCGCGCCGCCGCTTTGGCTGCGTCGAGCCGGGTCGGTTCCAGGTCGTCGGCCAACATGCTGTTGGAAACGTCGAAGGCCAGGATCACTGTGCCTTCGATGCGGGGCAGGCTGATGGGTAACTCTGGCCGGGAGAGGCTGAAGAGGAGGATGGTCAGCCCGGCGGCGAACAGGGCGAATGGGATGTGCCGCTGCCAGCCTGCCCGGCGACCTGTCTGGTTTTGCACGATCCCGAATGGCCCCAGGGCGTTAACGGCCGTTTGCCGCTGCCGCACCAACCGCACATAAAACCC
The DNA here is from genome assembly GCA_964405285.1 of uncultured Ardenticatenaceae bacterium. Lineage (GTDB taxonomy): Bacteria > Chloroflexota > Anaerolineae > Promineifilales > Promineifilaceae > Leptovillus. The sequence goes on along the minus strand of CAYONK010000070.1, from coordinate 503 downwards.
CACCAGCAAAGGGACGAGCAAAAGAATGAGAAGCATCCAGGGCCAGATAAAAGTCACAGTTACCTTCTCCGCTGATAATCGGTCCGTCCTGCCGGAGACCTGGCAGAGTGTGCCGGGGCCGGGCGGTTATCTCCGCCGCTTGCGCAGGGTGGCCAGGCGGACAATGGCGCTGACCAGGTCTTCTTCGGCGGAAATGGCGTCCAGGTGGACGCCAGCCCGCCGGGAGGTTTCTTGCAGAGTGGCCTGACGCCGTTGCGCGGCTTCGTAGAAGCGGCGACGGAAAGTTGGGTTGCCGGTGTCTACCAGCAGTTGCTCGCCTGTTTCGGCGTCTTCGACGACGATGATTCCGGCATCGGGCAGCTCGGTTTCACGCGGGTCGTAGAGGCGGATGGCGATCAGTTCGTGGCGGCGGCTGAGGAGGGATAACGGCCGTTCCCATCCCGTCTCGCTGATAAAATCGGAGATCACAAAAACCAACGACCGGCGCTGGATGGTGTTTAACC
>CAYONK010000069.1:0-11356 GCA_964405285.1 uncultured Ardenticatenaceae bacterium | reverse complement strand
TATCCTCATCCCGATTGAGTGGAATATAGACAACTTCGACCTCTATCTGGACCCGGACACCTCCCCGGTAGGCTTTTTGCCCTGGTTGTGCAATTGGTTCGAGGTGGTGTTTGACGACACCTGGAATGAGCGGCAGCGGCGGCAATTTTTGGGCGAGGCGGCGGAGTTATACGGTCGTCGCGGAACCCAATGGGCCATGAGCCGCCTGCTGGAAATTTACACCGGTCATCCCCCTCGTATTGACGATAAAGCCGAAAAATTAGACCCCTTTACGTTTAGCGTAGAGATACCACTTTCCGAAAAGGGGTTGAACCGAACCTTGATTGAGCATATCATAGACAATAACAAACCAGCCCACACCACGTACAAGTTGAGATTCAGGCAGTGATCATTACAGGTTGCAGGTTACATGGGTTACATTGCCGGCGACGCTGTTCAGGTAAGCTGTAATCTAACCTTGATACGTTAGCGCAACAAACAAACCAACCCAATCTACCAACAAACGTGAAACCCATGACAAACTTACTCGGACAGCAAATAGATACCTACCGCATCGAAGCGCAGCTAGGCGCGGGCGGCATGGGCGTCGTCTACCGCGCCCAAGACATGGCCTTGGGGCGGCGCGTCGCCCTGAAGGTGATGCACGCCCAATTCGCCAGCCAGCCCCAGTTCCAGCGCCGCTTTATGCAAGAGGCGCAGGCGGCGGCCAAACTGACCCATCCCTCCATCGTCGTCATCCACCGCTTCGACAATAAGCAGGGCTACCTGTATATTGTGATGGAATATGTGAATGGCCTCAGCCTGGGCGCGTATATCAAGCAGTTAGCCCAACGCCATCAGGTGATGCTGCTGACGGAAACGGCCCACATCATCGCCCAGGTATCCGATGCTCTGGGTTATGCCCATCGTCAGGGGGTGGTCCATCGGGACATTAAGCCAGACAACATTTTGATCCGGCCACTTGACCAACCGGAGCGGGAGGGCGAACCGCCGGTGCGGGCCATGGTGACGGATTTTGGTTTGGCCAAGCTGTTGGAGGGGGGCATTGAAACGCAGTCTGGCACGTTCATGGGCACGCTGCCCTATATGTCGCCGGAGCAGGCGTTGGCGAAGGCGATAGACGGCCGTTCCGACATCTATTCCCTGGGCGTCGTCCTCTACCAACTGGCTACCGGCCAACTCCCCTTCGACATCAAAAGCCCCACCGAGGCGGTGCTAAAGCATCTCCACGAAGTGCCACCGCCACCCCGCCAGATTCAGCCCGGCCTGCCCGCAGCGTTGGAAAGCGTGATCAACACCGCCTTGGCCAAAGAGCCGGCCGACCGTTACCAGACGGCCGAGGCGTTGGCCAGCGCCCTGCGCCGCGCCGCCGCCGGTCTGACCAACGATGACGTGACAGTATTCAAGACGGTGGGGCAAACGGCCGTTATCAGCCTGCTCACCCAACTCGAATCAGCCGACGACCGGGTCGCGCCCAGCAACCTCGGCTTCGACAGCGCCGCCCCCGGCAGCGCCGACCGTCTGCTCATCGCCCAACAAGGCGAAAGCGACCGCCTGCAAACCCTGGGCAAGAAGAGCCTGACCCTCGGCCGCACCGACGAAAACGACATCGTCCTGCCCGCTCATGGCGTCTCACGGCGTCATGCCCGGCTGGAGAAAACGGCCGTTGGCTGGCAAGTGACCGATCTCGGCAGCACCAACGGCTCCTTCCTCGACAGCAGTAAACTGCTGCCCGATGTGCCCGAAGTGTGGAACAGCGGCGACACCCTGCGCATTGGCCCCTTCCATTTGCAGTGGCAGCCAGGGCAACCCCAATCCGGCTTTCCTCTGGGCGACCAGACCTACCAGCAAGGCCGAACCGGAACGTCACCCGGCGCGTCGCAAATCCACAGCGGCAGCGGCCAACTCAGCCTCGTCGTTCAGCCCACCCACGTAGACGCAACGCCAGGCCAGCGCAGCAGCGTGCAGGTGGAATTGTTCAATCAAGGCATGACGGTGGATCATTTCAGCCTGCGGCTGGAGGGGCTGCCCGACGATTGGGTGACACTGCCGATCGAATCGCTGCAACTGATGCCCGGCGCGCGCGGCACACTGCCCGTCTCGATCCATCCGCCGCAAGACAGCAGCGCCCGCTCCGGCCAGCATCGCTACCGGCTGGTGGCCTCTTCGCGCAGCGATTCCCGCGAAACGGCGGCCGTTTCTGGCAGCGTTACCGTCAAACCCTTCAGCAAATTCAGCCTGGATATGCGCCCTAAGCGGCTAAAAAGCCCCGGCCTCTGCCGTCTGCTCGTCCGCAACGAAGGCAACTTCGACGCCGCTTTCAGTGTCTTCGGGCGCGATCCGGGTGAAGCGGTGCGCTTTGAGATCGCGCAGCCCCGTTTTTCTGTGAGCGCCGGGCAAACGACGACGGTGGACGTGCCAATTCAGGCGAAGCAACGGCCGTTTCTCGGCCGCAAAGAGACCCTCCCCTTTGAGGTCCAGGTCAGCGCCGCCAACAACCCGGCCCAAACAGTCGCCGGACAATTGGAAGTTTCGCCCATCCTGCCGGCCTGGGTTCCTGGCCTGCTGATGGCCTTGCTGCTCTTGTTGTGCGTGGTCTCGGCCGGGGCCTATGCCTACGTCAACCAGCAGAACCAGGCAGCCACAGCGACGGCTGAGGCCATCGCCGCTGCCCAGGTTGCCGCCACCCAGACCTTCGAGGCGCAGCTTTCCGCTTCCGAATTAGCCACACGCCAGGCGGAAGATGCCCTGATTGCCACAGCTACCGCCAACGCCCAGGCCACCGTCGAGGTGGCGGTGACGCAGACCTATGTCGCGCAGTTGTCGGAGTCTGAGTTGGCGACGCAGCAGGCGATAGATGCGCTGGCGGGGACGGCTACCTCGATAGCGGAAACGGCCGTTGCCCTCACCGCCGCCGCCAGCATCCCCACCGCCACCCCGACTGAAACGCCCACGCCCACCGCCACGCCCACACCAGCCGTTGGTCCCTGGAACGGCGTCTGGGACAGCGCGTGCAGTTTCCTGGAGTGTAGCAGCGTCACCCTCAATCAGGCAGAAGGCAGCCAGACGGTGAGTGGCACGTTTGACGTTCTCGGCGGCACGGGCACATTGGTCGGCATTGTCGAAGAAAACCGTTTGACGGGAACCTGGTCCTTGAGCGGGGGCAATGGCACGTTCGATTTCTGGCTGGCGGAAGATGAATTCAGTTGGCAGGGGAATTGGGACAAAACGGCCGATTGGTGCGCCGTGCGCGGCGGCAGCGGCAGCCCATTGCCCACTCCCTGCGGCATCGCCCGTTGGTATGGCGAATGGTCCACAACCTACGAAACGCTTACCATCACCCAAAACGGCGTGGAAGTTGAGGGAGTTTACGCCAATGGCCAGGGGACCATTACCGGCACAGTGGATGGCGCAAAAATCAATGGAACCTGGTTCCGCAGCGGCAACAGCGGATCGCTCGCTTTCTTTCTGCCGGGCAACGGCGACCAGTTCAATGGGAATTGGAACAACAGCAACGCCTGGTGCGGCCGGCGCAGCGGTGTCGCCGAACCGAACCCTTGCCTGAATCAGGGGCTTGTTATTTTGCCCGTGCCGCCAATCGTGATCGTAACGTTGCAACCGCTCCTGCCGCTGCCGCCAATCATCTTCCCCACCGCAACGCCATAGGAGAAAAAAGAGCCTGGAGATTGCATCAATCTCCAGGCTCTTTTCCTACAATCCCCACCGCCGATCTCCCATTTAGTCTGGAAAGCGGTAGAAAAAGTTATGTTCGCCGGTAAGAGTCTCCAGACGGAGGTGGACGGCATGGGCGTCGTCTGCTTCAAAAGCGAGCGAAAGGCGGCGGCCTACCAGTTTTTCCACCAAGGCCCAGTATTCTCCCTGGAACGTCTCGTCTGGTTTCAGCGTACCTTCACTATCTTCCTGGCGGCCGGCGACCAATCGTCGGAGCCGCACGACGTATTTGTCGGCGGCCGGGACGATGCTCAACACCTCGGCGTCAAAGACAGCGCGCAAGTAGTCGCCGTCAGGCATCTGCCAGGCGAACTGCGCCGGAAATACGTCGCCGATTTTGTAGTGTGCTTCTGGCATGGGAAAGACCACCCGGAGGCGGAGGAAAACCTCCGGGTGGAATGAGGGGGGTGCGGGTTAGCGGATGGCTAACTCGGTGTTTTTGTCGAAGAGGTGGACGTTGTGCATGTCCATCACCAGATCAACGTTGTTCCCGGCCGTCACGTTCATGCGGGTATCAATGGTGGCGACCAGGCTGTTTTTCCCGGCGTTGACATAGAGGTGCAGCTCGTGGCCCAGCAATTCTACCAACTCGGCCGTGCCTTTGAAGGGCGAGGCGAGGATGCCAGGCGGGGCAAACTCCGGAGCGTGAATGTGTTCCGGACGCATACCCATGATTACTTCTTTGCCAGCGTATGATTGGAAGACGTTTTTGCGTTCGTTGGGGATGGCGACGCGGAAATCACCGGTATCGCAGTAGAGTGTGCCATCTTCCTGAACCACTGTCGCGTTGAAGAAGTTCATGCTGGGGCTGCCGATGAAACCGGCGACGAAGACGTTGTTCGGTTCGGTGTAGAGCTTGCGCGGTGAATCAATCTGCTGCAAGAGGCCATCGGCCAGGACGGCGATGCGGTCGCCCATGGTCATCGCTTCCACCTGATCGTGGGTGACGTAGATGAAGGTGGTGCCGAGCCGTTTGTGTAGTTTGGTGATCTCGGCGCGGGCAGAGACGCGCAGTTTGGCATCCAGGTTTGAGAGCGGTTCGTCCATCAGGAAGACGGCCGGCTCGCGCACAATGGCCCGGCCGACAGCGACGCGCTGCCGCTGACCGCCGGAGAGCGCCTTCGGTTTGCGGTCCAGCAGGTTGCCCAGGCCGAGGATTTCGGCCGCTTCTTTTACGCGGCGGTCAATTTCTTGTTTGGGGGTTTTGCGCAGTTTCAGGCCGAAGGCCATGTTGTCATACACCGTCATGTGCGGGTAAAGCGCGTAGGATTGGAACACCATCGCGATGTCGCGGTCTTTGGGGGGGACGTCGTTGACGACGCGGTCGCCAATGGAGATCTCGCCCTCGCTGATCTCTTCCAGACCGGCGAGCATCCGCAGGCTGGTGGATTTGCCGCAGCCAGATGGCCCAACGAAGACGACGAATTCTTTATCGCCGATCTCCATGTTCAAATCGTTGATTACGACGACGTCACCATAACGCTTGTAAACATTGCGATACGTTACACTGGCCATGCATCTCTCCTTGCTTGTGATTGAAAGGCGCTTGCGCTGTCCGCCGGTGCGGAAGGTGCGGTGAGAATGCCTTCTAAATCACGTATGATGTGGGAATAACGTTTGTGAAAAGTGGTGCATCCTGTTTGTTTGTAGCTTAACGGTGCAACTATATCCAGGGGTGATGGCTATGTCAACAGAGGGGGTGAAAACTGTCTAATTGCGTGGTGTTTGGTAGGCAGTCTGGCATTTGCCCGGCTTAACCGAGGGAGCGAGGATGTTTTTTTCCGGGGGTGTAGAAGCCGTCCAGGATGGCGATCTCCAGGATGCTGGGAGGCAGGTTGGCTGGCAGGTGGGTGGCGTAGTCGTTGATCCAGTTGGCGACGCTTTGGTGGTTGACGCTGAGCAGGCGGCTGATCTCGCGCAGGCTGAGTCCTTCCAGGTAGAGGGTGAGGGCTTGTAAACGGATTTCTTCGTCGTAGCCGCGCTCTTTGCCGGCGGGGGTGTCGCGAGCGCCGCACTGTTTGCAGTGGGAGCGCTGGCTGCCGGCCGGTGTGCGGCCATGTTTGATCTGGTTGGTGGTGTGCTGGCAGCGGGGGCAGACAACGGCCGTTTCCATCCCACCCGCTCCTACAACACCGTAAAGAGGATGGCCAGCAAAAAGAGGGCGAGGACGATAACGGCCGTTACCCAATTCGTCCGTAACGCCAGCAAAAACGCAGAGGCCAGCGCCGCCTCTGTTTCCCAGTCTGGGCGGTGCGCCTGACCGCTAAACACCTGGTAAAACGCCTCCACGCCAGACGGCCGTTGGTCCGGGTGCATCTCCATCGCCCACATAATCGCCTCAGACACCTGGCGGCTGATCTGGACGTTTACCACCTGGGGAGGCTGCAAGATGCGCGGGTTGAGAAAACGCGCTTTCGCATCCGGCGGCGGCACATTGGTCAGTAAATGGTAAAAAGTAGCCCCCAGGGCAAAAACGTCGGTGCGCACGTCGGTGTGTCCGCCATCGCCGCCATACTGCTCCAACGGCGTGTAAAGCGCCGTGCCCCGCCCCTGGACGACGGTGATGGTGCGGGCATCGTCGGGAGCCAGCAGCTTGACCAGGCCAAAATCTACCAGCTTAATCCGGCCGTCTGGCGTCAGCTTGATGTTCGCCGGTTTGATGTCCCGGTGGAGGATCGGCGGGTTTTGCCGGTGCAGATAGGCCAGGGCATCCACAATTTGCGCCGCCCATTGCAGTACCATCTTCTCCTCCAGCGGCCCCCCTTGCTCGCGCAGCAGCTCCTTCAAATCTTTGCCCGGCACGAAGTCCATCACCAGATAATCACGGCCGTTTTCCGCAAAAAAGTCCGACACCTTCGGTAAATTGGGATGATCGAGCTGCGCCAGGATGCTGGCTTCTTGTAAAAACTGGCTCTGCGCCTGTTGTTGCAGCGCCGGTGAATAATTGGGGTCTGGCTCCACCGCTTTAATGGCGCACAGGCGGCCTGGCAAACGCAAATCCTCCGCCCGGTAGACGCTGCCCATGCCGCCCTGCCCCACGATGTTGGTTATCTTGTACCGTTCACGTAGAATGGTATAGTCTGGAAGTCGGTCACTCATCTGATTATGTCGTTTAACAATCTTGTTGTATTATAACATCTGTGGTTATACAGGCGTATTCGCTTAAATGGTAACATCTAGCAGGTGACGTAGAGCGACACTCTATGGAACTTGTAACCATCAACCAGAGTTGATGTGGATTACATGGCGTCAACTGTATTTCTTGAAGGGGAAAAGAGATCATGGAAGAGCAACCTGTCTTGATCATGCGTGAGGGAGAACTGGTCGGCCAGCGTTGGACCATTGACCGGGATGAGTTTGTGGTTGGGCGCGGCAGCGACAGTGACCTGGTCCTGCCGGAGCGTCAGGTCTCCCGTTACCACATCAAGATATTGCGGCAAAACGGCCGTTACCAGCTTCAAGACCTGGGCAGCAAAAACGGCACTCACCTGAACGGCGAACAAGTGACCGGCACTGTGCCACTCCAAGATGGCGACGAAATCCAGATCGCTCTCTGCGTCAAGATCGTCTTCGTCGGCACAGATGCCACCCTGCCGCTGACCTTCGAACCACCCACCCGTCAGGGCGCGTTGACCATTGACGAATCGCAGCGCTCGGTTTACGTGAGAGGAGAACTGCTCAATCCGCCCCTGTCGCTGGCCCAGTTCCGCCTGCTGCAACTGCTCCACGATGCCGAAGGGGCCGTGTGCAGCCGGGAAGACATTATTGACGTGGTCTGGCCGGGAACCGAGGGCATTGGTGTCTCTGAGCAGGCCATTGACGCTTTGGTGCGCCGCTTGCGCGACCGGTTGGTGGAAGCGGACGACTATAACTACATCGTCACCGTGCGCGGGCACGGCTTCCGCCTGGATAATGCCCCCCACTAATCAACAGTAGAGACGTTGCATTGCAACGTCTCTACCTTATCTATTACCTACAGACGCGCCTGAATCATCGCTTTGATGGCTTCTAAACGGCCGTTTATCTCTGCCTGCCCCGTCTGCTTCACCTGATTTTGTACCACGCCCAACACCTCTAAAATCTCTGCCGAGATCAGTTCCGGGTGGTCGGTCAAAATCTGGCTGCGCTCCGCTTCGCTCTCCGCTTCCAATAAATCGTTCAGCAATTGAATTTCCGGCGGCACTTGCGCCTCGGCCGCCTGGACAATCTGGGTATGGATGGCTTGTAGCTGCTGCACCTGCGCCGTCTGCCCCTGTTGGTCTGCCTGGGCGATGCGTGAGGCCAGGTAGTACATAAAGGCGTCGTCAATTTGAGGCAAGGCGTTGGCAACGGCCGTTGCCACGTCCGGCGCCTGCATAATCCCGTCCAACGTCTCCGCCGCCCGCGCCATCACCTGCCGCGTCTGCACCTGAATCTCATCGTAGATTTTCAGCAGCCGGGCGCGCAGTTCGGCCAGCCGTTTCGCTTCAGCCGCCCGCCCCGCTTTCTCCGCTTTCTCAATCTCCTCCGTAAACAGGCTGAAGAAGTTGTAGCGCAGCGCCCCTTGCCCGGAATTGACCAGGGCGTCTATCACCCCGTCGTCGTCCTGATTGACCAGAATGTGCTTCAGCAGCAGTTCCGCCGAGAGGCCGCCCTGCTTCTTCGCCTCCTGGCTGAACCGATGCACCGCCATCTGCTGCTTCTCCATCGTCCGTCCGGCCGGGGTCTCCCGCATCAACTTCGCCCGCAGATTGGTCAACCTCACCAACTGCTTCTCGTCATTCATCTGCCCGGCCGCTTCCATAATGGATTGCAGCATCATCAGGAACGTCTCGTCAATCAGGCGTTCGTTTTCCTTCAGCAGATAGTCGCGCACGTCCGTATCCGCGTTGGCCAATTTGCGCAGCAAGTCCGACTGTTTTCGCTGCCGCTCGATCATCTCCTTCGTGATCCCTTCTGTCTCCAGAATGTTCTCCATAAACGTTTGCAGACTGAGGACAGTTTGCGGCTGCAACATATAGGCGCGCCGCTTCTCCGGCGGCGTCTTCTCCATCACCTCGCGCACCAGCCGGCCGATCATCTGTTCGCGCTGCATCTGGTCCAGGTGCATCTCCGGCGGCACAAAGGTCATGAATAGATCGTGCGCCGGGTCATGGTAGACCAGCGGTGTGCTGATCTGGCCTCCCGCACCGCAGCGGGGGCAAATCGCCAGATTCAACTGGCCGCTGAGAACAAGCTGCTTCAACTCTGGTTGCTGCCCAACGTCCACCAGTTGAAAAACCTCGGCAACAAATGGGGTCTGGCAGTTTGGGCAGTTAATTTGTGTTTGCATGAAATCTCCCTGGTGAATTATGAATTGTGAAGTTTGAATTGTGAATTGTGAAGTGCGGCGACCGTCTCCCCTTCTCTCCCGCTCCCCCCTGCTCTCTTCCCCCTATCGTTCTTTAGGGAGGGAGAAGGTGAAGGTGGTGCCGGGGCCGTCGGCGTTGTTGGCGAACCAGATACGGCCGTTATGCGCCTCAATAATCGCCCTGGTCAGGTACAATCCCAGCCCGGTCCCCTCCGTCTTACGGCTGAGGGCGTTATCCAGCCGGGAAAACTGCTGGAAAATACGGTGCTGCTGATGCTCCGGGATGCCAATGCCTTCATCGCGCACGGCTACCGTTACATACGCGGCGTGAACTGTGGCGCTGATGGTGATCTGGCCGCCATCCGGCGAATACTTGATCGCGTTGCTCAATAAATTATTAAACACTTGCGTCAGGCGACGCTCGTCTCCCCAGATTGTGGGGAAATCTGGGGGAAAGTCAAGGAAAAAGAAATGTTTGCTCGTCTGGTTGCTGAATTTACGCACCACCCCCTCGGCGATTTTGGGCAGCATCACTTCGTCGCTGATGGCCAGGCTAAACGTGCCCGCCTGGAGGCGAGAGACTTCCAGCAGGTTGTCAATCAGGTCGGTCAGGTTGTCCGCCTCTTCTTCGATCACCGTCAGCGAATCGTCCACCACCTCGCGCGACCAGTTGGCGTCGTGGCGGCGCAGCGTTCCGGCGTACCCTTTGATGATGGAGACGGGCGTTTTGAGTTCGTGGCTGATCACTGAGATGAAGGTTTTCTGCAACTGTTCTTCTTCGCGGTAGCGGGTCAGGTCGCGCACGCTGGCGATGATGTCGGTCATCCGGCCGTTGCTGTCTAGCAGCGGCGCATAGGTGATGCCCAGGCTGATCTGGCTGCCGTCGGCGGATTGGTGATGCTCGTGAAACGGCCGTCTAAAATCCCCTTCCACGTATAAATGGGCCGCGCCCGGCAGCGGCCAACCATTGGCGATGGCTGTAGGCAAATCTGTATCTGTCCGCAGCCGTTCCCAGCGGATCACTTGCTCATGCTCCTGGCCGATGGCCTCCTCGGCCGACCAGCCCGTCATGTTGCTCAGGGCGCGGTTGAAGACGGTGACGCGCAGCGATTTATCCAGGATGAGGACGCCATCGGCGCTTTGCTCCAGGATGGCGTCCAGGCGCTGCTTTTCCTGGTTCACCTGCTGGTAGAGGCGGGCATTGCGCACGGCGATGGCCGCCTGCTCGGCGAAGCTGCGCAGCAGATCGCCCACGTCTTCGGCGAAGAGGTAGCTGCTGGATTGGAAGACGTAGATGAGGCCGATGACTTCGTTGCGGCTGATCATGGGGATGCGGGTAACGGCCGTTAAGCGCAAATCCGCCTGCCGGGCAATCTCGCTCAGCTTCTCCGTCAGTTCCGGGATGGCCCGGCGCTCCTCCCCTTCCTGGTAGGGCACGCCGCGAATCAGCGGGGCAAAATGGTCCACCAGATGGGCCGGGATGCCGTAAACGGCCGCCACCCGCAGCGTCTCGCTGTCCGGGTCCGACAAGACGATCATCCCCGCGCGGCCGGAAACCATCTCTACCGCAGCCTGCAAAATAATACGCAGGACGTCGTACAAATCCAGTTCGGCCGTCAGCGCCCGGCTGATCGCCAGCAGATATTCCCGCTGCAAAATTCGCCTGTCTACGATTGCTCTCGCCATAGGGGTCTCGCTACAAAAAAGCCTGGGAGACTCGTTCCCAGGCTTTGTAGACTGTGCTGCAAATGATGCCTCTCTTAACCGGCAAGCGACGGGTCAATACCGGCCGCTTTCAAAGCCTTTTTGTAGGCGGCGTTGGCTTTGGAGTTGGCGATGCGCGCTTTGCGCACATCGTCGGGCGACATGTCGTCGGTGATCTCTATCAGGTCCGGTTTGGGCACGGCGGCCAGGGCAGCGGCGTCAATTTCCGGGTCTGGCGGCGCGGGGGCGGTGGGCGCATCAGCCGGGGCTGGCGGAGCGACGGGGGCTGCTTCTAAGGCTGCCGGGTCTACGCCGGCCGCTTTCAACGCTTTGTTGTAGGCGGCTTTGGCTTTGGAATTGGCGATACGCGCTTTACGCACATCGTCGGGCGACATACTGTCGGTGATTTCGATGTACTCCGGTTCGGGCACACCGGCGGCGGCTGCCGCCGATTGGGTTGGCGCGGCTGCGGCGACAGGGGCCGTGGCTGGCGCGGCAGCGGCTGGCGCGCCGGTGTCTCCAGCCGCTTTGTTCGCTTTCATCGCGGCGGATTTGGCTTTGGAGTTGGCGATGCGCGCCTTACGAATTTCG
>CAYONK010000068.1:0-11400 GCA_964405285.1 uncultured Ardenticatenaceae bacterium | reverse complement strand
TGCACCACGAGCGCCACTGGCTGATCAGCGCCCTGGAGCATTTCTACCGTCAGGACGTCATCACGGACGTGACGCGGCTGGTAAAAGGCGGCAAAGAGGCCAATGTCTACACCTGCATCGCCAACCCTGCCAGCGGCCACACCCTGCTGGCGGCCAAGCTCTACCGCGAGCGGATGCTGCGCAACCTGAAGAATGACGCCATCTACAAAGAGGGGCGGATGCTCCGCGACGCTGAGGGAAAACAGATTCGCAGCCGGCGAGAGCGAACGGCCGTTCTCAAAAAATCCGGCTACGGTCTCCACCTCGACTTCATGATGTGGGTCGGCACGGAATTTCGCAGCCAGACCCTCCTCTACGAAGCGGGGGCCGACGTGCCGCAGCCCATCGGCCACAACGGGCACACCATCCTCATGCAGTTCATCGGCGACGAGTATGGCGCGGCCCCGGCCCTCAACGAAATCCGCCTGCCGCGCAACGAAGCCGCGCCGCTCTTCCGCCGCGCCCTGGACAACATCCAGCTGATGCTCGACCATCACCTGATCCACGGCGACCTTTCCGCCTACAACATCCTCTATTGGGATGGCAACATCTGGCTGATTGATTTCCCGCAGGTGGTGGACGCCCGCACCAACCCGCACGCCCTGGAATTGCTCCAGCGCGACATCACCCGCGTTTGCGACTACTTCGGCCGCTACGGCGTCGCCAGCGACCCGGTGGACCTGGCGCAGGAGATGTGGCGGGAGTATATGCGGGGAAGTGTATGATAAGTGCATGAGTGTATGGGTGCAGAAGTGCGCCATACACTCATGCACTCATGCACTCATGCACACATGCACTCATGCACTTCCGCACTCTTTCACTAAAACGCTATGAAACAAAAAAGCCTCGCCTTCCTCTGGACTTACCTACGGCCGTTTTGGCCACGTGTTTTGTTGTTGGGGCTGCTGCTCCTGGTGAGCATCGGGCTGCAACTGTTTGCCCCGCAGGTGATCCGGCGCTTTTTGGATGGGGCGCAGATGGGGGCGGAAACGGCCGTTTTAGTCCGCCTGGGTCTCATCTTCCTGGCCGTCGTCGTCGCCCAGAAGGCCATCACCCTGGGCAACGTCTACCTGGGCGAAGACCTGGGCTGGGCGGCTACCAACCGGCTGCGCGCCGACCTGGCTGCCCACACCATGCGCCTGGACATGGGCTTCCACAAGCTGCGTACCCCCGGCGAAATCATCGAACGTATTGATGGGGACGTGGGCAACCTGGCGGAAACCTTCTCGCAGTTGGTGGTCCATGTGGCCGCCAACGCCCTGCTGCTCGGCGGTGTGCTGTTCCTGCTCTTCCGCGAAGATTGGCGCTTCGGGCTGATTGGCCTGGGCTACGCCAGCGTGACGGTGCTGTTCCTCCGCCTCATCCAAAACCCGATGGTCCGCATCTGGCGCGAGATCAGCGTGACCAGCGCCAGCCTCTTCGGCTACCTGGAAGAGCGTTTTGGCGGCACGGAAGACATCCGGGCCAACGGCGGCGAAGCGTATGTAATGGCTGGACTCTACCCGTTGAATGCCCGCCTGGCCCGCCAGCGCATCCGCGCCGACTTGTTCGGCGGCTTCACCTTCTCCACCAGCCACATGTTCTACATCCTCACCCTGGTCGTCACCCTGGGATTGGCCGCCACGCTCTTCCTGCGCGGCGAGATGACCATCGGCGCGGTCTACTTGATGACCTTCTACATCGGCCTGATGGAAAGCCCGATCAAATACATTCGCCGCCAGATGGCGAATTTGCAACGCGCCCTGGCCAGCATCGGCCGGATCAACGAATTCCTCCAACTCCAACCAGAAGTGAAAGATGAAGGCGTGGCAGTTTTGCCGGAAGCAGCGCCGAAGGTTGTTTTTGAGGGAGTGCGCTTTGGGTATAAGGATCAATTGTCAATTGTTAATGGTCAATCGTCAATGGTCAACGGAGTGGCCGACCCATCGTCAATCGTCAATCGTCAATTGTCAATTGTGTTGGATGGCGTAAGCTTTGCGCTGGCGGCGGGCAAGGTGTTGGGCGTGTTGGGGCGGACGGGCAGCGGCAAGACGACGCTGACGCGGCTGCTGTTCCGGCTGTATGACGTGGACGAGGGGCGGATTGCTTTGCACGGCCGTGACCTGCGAACTGTGCCGCTGAGCGATTTGCGCCGCCATGTGGGCATGGTGACGCAGGACGTGCAGTTGTTCGAGGCGACGGTGCGCGACAACCTGACGCTGTTTCGCGGCTACGACCGCAGCCGGCCGCCCATCGCTGACGCGGAGATTTTAACGGCCGTTGACACACTCGGTTTGGGCGATTGGCTGCGCGGCCTGCCGGACGGCCTGGACACGGTGCTGAAATCGGGCGGGCAAGGGCTGTCGGCCGGGCAGGCGCAGTTGTTGGCCTTCACCCGCGTCTTTTTGCGCGACCCGAAGCTGGTGGTGCTGGATGAAGCCTCCTCCCGGCTGGACCCGGCGACGGAGCATCTGCTAGAGCGGGCGATTGACCGGCTGCTGGCCGGCCGTACCGCCATCATCATCGCCCACCGCCTGCGGACGGTGCAGCGGGCGGATGATATATTGATTCTGGAAAACGGCCGTGTGCTGGAATATGGCCCTCGCGCCGCCCTGGCCCAAGACCCGGCCTCCCGCTTCGCCCGCCTGCTGCAAACGGGGTTGGAAGAAGCGCTTGTTTGAGACTGAGGCTGGAGATTGGAGATTAGAGATCGGAGACCTGCCAATCTCTAATCTCCAATCTCCAATCTCTAATCTCCCAAAAACGATATGAATAACACGACACAACCCAAACTTTCCATCTGGCGTGGAACCTGGGCGTTGATTCGCTTTCGGCCATGGGCGCTTGTTGGGGCGGTACTCTTTATCTCTTACGCCTTTGTTGGCCGATTGGTTCCTGGCTGGCTGGAGAAGTCGGTCTATGACCAATTGGCGGGGGAAGCGGCAGCGGTGACGCCGATTTACTGGCTCTTGGCGCTGATTGTGGCGACGGAGGCGCTTCGCCTGGGAGCCGACGTAGCCGGGCATTGGGCCAGCGCCAAAGTGCGGATGGCGGGCAATTCGCTGATGCGCCAGAACATCACCCACAATGTGCTGCGTAAGCCGGGCGCGGTCCCCTTGCCCGTCTCCACCGGCGACGCCATGAACCGGCTGAACAGCGACCTGGGCGACTTCGCCGACTTCCCGACCTGGATTCCGGAGTTGGTGGGGCATGGGCTGTTTACCCTGTTCGCCCTGACGATTATGTTCCGGATTGCGCCGGGGATAACGGCCGTTGCCCTCCTCCCCCTCATTGGCGTCTTCTTCCTCAACCGCTTTGCCTGGAGCCGCTTTTTGACCTACGGCCACGCCAGTCGCACCGCCGACAGCCGCGTCACCGGCTTCCTCGGCGAAACTTTCGGAGCCATCCAGGCGATGAAAATCGCCGACGCCGAAGCGGGGGCGATGGCCTACTTCGACGAGCTAAACGAGACGCGCCGCCGCGCCAGCGTGCGCTATGGCCTCTTTTACGCCCTCTTCCAATCCCTCTCGGACAATATGGGCGACGTGGCGGTGGCCCTGATGGTGGTGATGGCCGGGGTGGGGTTGTCGCAGGGCAGCTTTACCGTCGGCGATTTTGTTTTGTTCAGCAGCTATCTCTTTTTCGTCAGCCGCTTTCCGGCGACGGTGGGCAGCTTCATCTCGGAGATCGCCCAGCAGCGGGTGGTGTTGGACCGGATGCAGGCGATCACTCCGGACGCGCCGCCGGAAAGCCTGGTGGCCCACGCCGATTTGCATGAAGATGGGGTGAACCGCACAGAGGCGAAGAGCGCGGAGTGGGATGAGGCTGCGCCGTTGCAGGTGTTGGCGGTGCGGGGGCTGAGTTTTCAGTTTGTGGGGGAGGGGGAACAAGCAACAGTCAACAGTGAACAGTTAACGGATAACGGCGACCTGCCACCGGCCACCGGCCACCGGCCACCAGCAACCAGCAACCAGCAACCAGCCACCGGCATCCACGATATTTCCTTTACCGTTCCGCGCGGCTCGTTTACGGTGATTACCGGGCGGATTGGGGCGGGGAAGACGACGCTGCTGCGGGTGTTGTTGGGGCTGCTGCCCAAAGATGGCGGCGAGATTCGCTGGAATGGCGAACTGGTGACGGACCCGGCGACCTTCTTCCGGCCGCCGCGCAGCGCCTATACGCCGCAGACGCCGCGCTTGTTTAGCGAGTCGCTGCGGGGTAACATCCTGTTGGGGCTGGTAGAGGGGGAGAGTGAGCGGGTGGTGGAAACGGCCGTTGCCACCGCCGCCCTCACCCCCGACATCGCCCAACTGGAAAATGGGCTGGATACCATCGTCGGGCCGCGCGGGGTGCGGCTCTCTGGCGGGCAGGTGCAGCGCGCCGCCGCCGCCCGCATGTTGGCCCGCCCCGCCGAATTGCTCGTCTTCGACGACCTTTCCAGCGCCCTGGACGTGGAGACGGAACAGCAGCTATGGCAAAACCTGATGGGAATGCGGAGTGCGGAATGCGGAATGCGGAGTGGCGAGCAATCGTCAATCACTTGCCTGGTGGTTTCCCACCGGCGGGCGGCGCTGCGGCGGGCGGACCAGATATTGGTGTTGGAAAACGGCCGTTTGGCCGCCCAGGGCACACTCGATGAACTATTGGCGACCTCGCCGGAGATGCAGCGTTTGTGGCACGGTGAGTTGGAGGAGGAGCAGAGGGGATGAGGAGCAGGGGAGATAGGGAGCAGGGGAGCAGTCTCTCCCCCGCCCCCCTGCTCCCCTGCGAGATAGATATGGCGGTTAGCAAGAAAGGATTACGCAAGGTCAACTACAAAGGGCGGCAATACCTCTGGCACGTCAGCGAGGCAGACGCCTGGCTGCCGGAAGAGGGCTTTGTCGAGACAGGCAAGGTGCGGGTGCTGCACATCATCAGCAGCAACAAGCAGTTCATCGTCCATTACCGGCTGCCGCAGCCCGGCGAACCCCACGCTCGCTTGCGCGTCGAAGGCTCGCACTTCCCCCGCCAACCCGGCGCGAAGGAGGTTGCCGTGCCGCGCTGGAAACACGACAGCAAACCCTACCCCACGGCCGATTTTGTGCGCCGGTTGATTGAATGGTGTATGGGGGAAGGGACTGGAGCGTAGAGATTCAGTCAGTGAGTGGGGTGAACATGACAGAGATTTTGGCTTTATTCGACGCGCAGGAACGGCAAACGGCCGTTCCGCCCCTATTCATCCGTGAAGAAGAGAATGGGGTGGTGCGCCATGTCAGCCGTCAGCCGGAGCGCATGAGCTATGTGGTTTACAGTTGCTTAACGGCCGTTAACGCCGACGCCGCCATCCAAACCCAAATCAACCGCTTTCGCGCCCTGGAGCGCCCGTGTTTCACCTGGGACGTTTACGACCACGACACGCCACCCGACTTACAGGCGCGGCTGGCCGCCTTTGGCTTTGTGGCCGACGAGCCAGAGATGCTGCTGGTTCTGGACCTGGCCGATGTGCCGCCAATTTACGAGAAAACAAGCCAGGCAGACGTGCGCCGCCTGACCGATCCGGCTGACGTGTGGGATGTGGTTGGGGTGGAAACGGCCGTTTGGGGAGCAAACTTCGACTGGTTGGCCCGGCAGCTAACCGATTACCTGAGCGATCATCCCGACTTCATCAGCCTTTACGCCGCCTACGTCAATGGGCGGCCGGCCAGCGCCGCCTGGAGCTACTTTCCGGCCGGCAGCCCATTCGTCGGCTTGTGGGGTGGAGCGACGCTGGCCAGGCTGCGCGGGCGCGGTCTCTACACCGCCCTCGTTGCCGCCCGCGCCAGCGAAGCCCGGCAGCGCGGCGCCCGCTTCCTCTGGGTGAATGCCAGCGAAGACAGCCAACCGATTTTGCTCAAGTGTGGCTTCCAACCTATGGTCGTCAAACGGCCGTTGACCTGGACTGCGTGACAGGCAGAGCAGAGACGGGAAGGTGAGTGTTTAACTTCCCAAGACCTGATGGGCTTTCCAGGCATATTGGACAGACGGTGACTCTCGTAAAAACGTGGGTCTTTCGGATTTCGTGGGGTTTTAAGCGTATCATGCTGAACGAAGTGAAGCATCCCAGAAGCGTCGGGATTCTCCGCTTCGCTCAGAATGACAAGACCCCCCGAAATCCTGAAGAGCCAAAAACGTCAAATCTGATCTGAACAGAGACATTGAACGTTGTTTCCGGTCGAAATTCAACACGATAAGCCAGAAATTACAGAGCAGCCACCCGGCGGACATGGTTGGGGCTGGGAGCCATTTGTTTGTTCAGACGGCCATGGTAGGGCACAATTAATCATCTCAACTGATAGGGATGGTGCGTATGCAAGATAAAGTTTGTCTGGTCACAGGAGCGAACGCAGGTATCGGCCGGGCTACGGCGCTGGAATTGGCCCGGCAAGGGGCGCAGGTCGTCATGGTCTGTCGCAGCCGCGAGCGGGGCGAAGCAGCCCAGGCCGAAATCATCCAGGCCAGTGGCAACCAGGCGGTAGACTTGCTCCTGGCCGATTTGTCATCGCAGGCGGAAGTGCGCCGGGCGGCGACTGAATTCCAGTCGCGCTATGATCGGCTGCACATCCTGGTCAACAACGCCGGGGCCTTCTTCAATCAGCGTTTAGAATCGGCCGATGGTTTGGAGATGACTTTTGCCCTCAACCACCTGGGCTACTTTTTACTGACCCATCTTCTGCTGGGGCAGCTGCGCGCCGCTGCCCCGTCTCGCATTATCAACGTCTCCTCCGATGCTTATAAAGGGGCGCGTCTGGACTTCGGCGATTTGCAGGCGACGCGCCGGTATCGTGGCTTTCAGGCTTATGCCGCCTCGAAACTGGCGAACGTTCTGTTTACCCTTGAATTAGCCAACCGTTTGCAAGGCACAGGCATCACCGCCAATGTCCTCCACCCTGGTTTTGTCGCCAGCAACTTTGGCCTGAACAACCGCGGCGTGATGCGCTTTGGCGTGAAGCTGCTCCAGCGCCTCTTCGCCATCAGCGAAGAAGCGGGGGCGGAGACGCCACTTCATCTGGCTACATCCGCCGAAGTAGCCGGAATCACCGGCAAATACTTTGTGAAGAAGAAAGCTGTCCCGCTGGCGGGACATGCCCAGGACATGGTGGCAGCCAGAAAGCTCTGGCAGGTTAGCGAGCAACTTACCGGCCTGACCGCGAATTCATGAGAAGAACAGAGAGGGATGCGGCATGGCGTCTGTGATAGGCGACCTCCATCTCTATCCCATCATCCCGGAGGAAGCGATGACTCAATTCACCGACAGCCGTCTGGCTAACCTGGTTGCCCAAAGCATTTATGACGCTTTCGCCATGTACCAGATGGCGTTTAAAGAGCATACGCGGCAGGCCAGGCTTTTGTTTGAGGCGCGGGATTGGCGACAGGCGCAAGGCAATGCCCGCGCCCGCCTGGACCTTTACCGGCAGATGGTAGACGAGCTTGAAAATGCTGTCCGCCAGATGTTGGGCGACCGGGTGCAGAGCAAGCTGGTGTGGACCAGCGCCAAAGCGGTTTACTCCGGCCTGATTGTGAACCGGGATGATTGGGAGCAGGCGGAGACTTTTTTTAACTCGGCTACGCGGCGGGTGTTTACCACAGTGGGGGTGGATGCGCAGATAGAGTTTGTGGCGACGGATTTTGACACGCCGCCAACGCCAACGCGCCAGCCGGTATACCGTACCTTCACGCCGGATGGTTCGATGGCTGATTTATTCGCCGGGATTTTGCGGGGGTGCGGGCTGGCTATACCTTTTGCCGACCTGGAACGGGATGCGGAGCTGGTGGCTCACATGGTGCAGACCCATTTACGGCAGATAGGCGCATTGCGGGTTGTCAGCCGGGTGGAGGTGGTGCGCGCGCTTTTTTTTCGAGGGAAGGGGGCGTATCTGGTGGGGCGGATGTTTAGCGGCTCGCATATGATCCCGTTGGCGTTGGCGTTGTTGAATACGCCGGAAGGGGTGGTGGTGGATGCGGTTTTGCTGGACGAGAATGAGTTGAGTATTCTGTTTAGTTTTACTCGTTCTTATTTTCAGGTGGAGGTAGAACGGCCGTTTGACCTCGTCCGCTTCCTCAAATCTATCCTGCCCCGCAAACGGGACGCCGAGCTATACATCTCCATCGGTTACAACAAACATGGCAAGACCGAATTGTACCGCGACCTGCTCCACCACCTGGCCGCCTCAAACGACAAATTCGAGATTGCGCGCGGCGACAGAGGCATGGTGATGGCCGTCTTCGCCATGCCCGCCTTTGATGTCGTCTTTAAGATCATCAAAGATCGCTTTGCCTACCCCAAAAAAACCACACGCCAGGACGTGATAGATAAATACAAACTTGTTTTCCGCCACGACCGGGCCGGCCGGCTGGTGGACGCCCAGGAATTCGAGCATTTGCAGTTCGACCGCGCCCGTTTTGCCGAAGATTTGTTGGCAGAACTTCAGGAAGTGGCGGCGAATAGCGTCATTATCGAGAACGGTAGCGTGATCATCAAACATTGTTACGTCGAACGGGCGATTATCCCACTGAATATCTACCTCTCGGAAGCCAGCCAGAAAGCGGCCATCGCCGCCGCGATTGATTATGGTCAGGCGATTAAGGACATGGCTATCAGCAACATCTTCCCCGGCGACATGCTGCTGAAAAATTTTGGCGTCACCCGCCACAGTCGTGTCATTTTCTACGATTACGATGAGTTGTGCCTGCTGGAAAGCTGTCATTTTCGCCCGATACCACAATCTGCCTATTATGAAGATGATCTGGCGGATGAACCCTGGTTTGCCATTCACGAACATGACTATTTCCCCGAAGAGTTTGAGCATTTTATGGGGCTGTCAGGGCCGATTCAGGCCGCTTTTCGGGAACATCACGCCGATTTGTTCACCGTCAAATACTGGCATTCGGTGCAGGCGCGGCTGGCGCAAGGCGACGTGATTGATATTTTCCCCTATGATGCCAACCGGCGCTTGAAGAGCTTGTTGACTTCCCATGAACCGTAAGCCGTGAGCCGTATTCCGTAATCCGTGAACCGTCACGGAACACGAAATACGGACACTGGCGCGTTTTCAAGCATACCGTTTGGCTGTAAACTACTTCTATCCAGAACCCTCCTGGTTATGGTATAATTTTAGCCATTAACGCATCTACATTCTTCTGAACACCATCACTCCACCACAAACCAAAGTCGTTCATCCGCTGGAATTTGAACCATCTCTTCGTTTATCTGAGCGACCCACTTAAGCGTTCTGCCCTATTGGGTTTCTTCTGGGCCTGAACGGTAACTCTCAATTCATTGCTCCTGCGGTGGTTTTTTAATCTCCTTTCGTCTACCGGCATAAAAGGCGACCGGCAGGATGTTTCGGTCTTTCGGATCGAGAGAGGATTGGTGCATGACTTCGCTGCACGTACAGGCTTTTGGCAGGCTTCGATTGCAGTATCAAGAGAAAGTCGTCACTTCGTTTCCCACGCGTCACGTCGAGGAGTTGTTTGCTTACCTGCTGCTGCACCAGGAGACGGAGCATCATCGGGAGAAGCTGATCGCGCTGCTCTGGCCGGATGGGTCGCCGGAGAAGGCGCGGGGTCGCCTGAGTACCGCATTGTGGCGGCTGCGGACGGCGCTTGAGGAAGTAGGGGTGGAAACGGCCGTTTCCCTCCCCACCTCCCGCGACTGGATCGCCTTCTGCCCATCTTGCCCGCTCCTCTTTGACCTGGACCAATTCCAGCAGGCATTAGACCAGGCGGCCGGGTCTGTTGGGGTGAGGAGAGAGGGATGGTTGCAAACGGCCGTTGCCCTCTACCAGGGCGACCTCTGCGATGGCCTCTACGCCGACTGGCTGCTCATCATCCGCGAACAACTGGCCCGCCAATATCTGCAAGCCCTCGGCGAACTGATGGCCGCCTGCCTGGCCCGCCACGCCTACGCCGAAGCGATTTCCTACGGTCAACAAATCCTGGCCGCCGACCCCCTGCGCGAAGAAGTCCACCGCGCCCTCATGCGCTGCTTCTGGCGGCTAGACCAGCCCGCGCAGGCTATCCAACAGTTCCACCACTGCGCCAGCCTCCTCCTGGACGAACTCCACATCCTCCCCTTGCCGGAAACCCGCGCCCTCTACCAACAAATCCTCGAAGAGCGCCTCCCCCATTCCCCTACCGATACCAATCCCGCCCTCCACGCCGCCTACCGCGACTTCCTCCGCGCCGGCGACCGCTTGAACACGTTGCTGGACTCGCGGTAGACCGTGTTCCGTGTTCCGTATTCCGTGTTCCGTGTTCCGTGACGGTTCACGTCTCGCGGATTACGGATTACGTCTCACGGATTACGTCTCACGGATAACCTTGTGAGACTTTTGTGAGACTCGCCCCTTAGAATAGCCGAGACAGTAATGTGTAACGGCCGTTCTCCCCATCAGCCCCTCCCCAAACGGCCGTTCGATACCCTCAGGAAGCTCTATGGACGACGAGTCAGGCAGCATGATGGTTGGCTTTGACCGGGAAGCCCATTCCTTTGTCATTCGCATCTGGAAAGAGCCGACCGGCGAAATGGGCGAATGGCGCGGCTGGATCAACCATGTCCAGAGCGGCCAGCGCCATTACTTCCACGACCCGACCGCCATCAGCCCCATCATCGCCGATTATTTGCACGATAAACACGAGGCGATTCAGGAATGAGCGCAACGGCCGTTCTCACCCCCTACGCCGACAGCCAAAGCCACCTCCTGGCCGGGTTGTCCCTGCTCGATTTGCGCGTGCAATGGGCCGTCGCCCGCGCCCGCGCCAACGGCCTGCAACCCGACGACGACTTTCGCGGCCTCTACGTCAGCGACGAGCAAGCCGACACCCTGCTCCATCTAGGCATCGGCGGCCACCTTTGGGCGCATCAGAACGGCCGTTCCGCTCCTGCCCCCCTTGACTTCCCCGCCGCGCTCGACGGGACCAGGCAAGAATGGGACGCCCGCACCCAGGCCAGCCTAGCCGCCGGGCTGCCCCTGCGCCTGGCCCACCTGGCCGCTGCCTTCACCCTGACGTCCATCGAGGTGGACGCCTTGCTCATCGCCCTGGCCCCGGAAATTGACCCGCGTTACGAACGGCTCTACGCCTATTTGCAAGACGACGTGACCCGCAAACGGCCGTCTCTCGACCTGGCCCTCAACCTGCTCACCGCCAACTTTCAGGAAAAGCTAAGCCTGCGCCGTCTGTTTGGCGAAAACGGCCGTCTCCTCACCCAGCGCCTCCTCTACCTCTTCCACGACGGTCCGGCCAACGCCCCCACCCGGCTGGCCCACAGCCTGCGCGTCCCTTCCAGCGTCGTCGAATTCCTTCTCGATGACGCCGCCCTCGACCCCCAACTGCATGAGCCGGTGGTAGGCGGAGCTGAAGTCG
>CAYONK010000067.1:0-11434 GCA_964405285.1 uncultured Ardenticatenaceae bacterium | reverse complement strand
GTCGTCTTGCGCGGCGCGGGTGACTTTCTGGCAGAGGGTGGCGTGATTTTTCTCAGCGTCTCGTGCCAGTACGGACGGCCGCGCATCGAAGGGCTGTGCCAGGAATCGCCCGGTTTTCGTTATGAAGGTTTGTTAGCCAGCTCTGATTGGGTCAACTTCGACCTGGAACGCTCCGATTTACGCGACTGCCTGACTGATTATGCCGCCGAGGAGCAGCGGGGTGGGTTGCCTTATGCCTTTGGCGCGGCCGGCGGGACAGAAACGCAAACCGCGCAGGAAGCGCTGACCCACTTCCAGGCCACCGGACAAAGCCCGCTCACCCGCTGGCAGGTGCATCTGTTCCGCCGCAACGCGCCGCCAGGGCTGAACGGAGATAGGAGATTAGAGATTGAAGATTGAACCGGTCTCCAATCTCTAATCTCCCATCTCTAATCTCCCATTTCTAGCAAGTTGTTTCACTGCAATTGGGTCAGTTCGGAGAGGGTGGCGAAGTGGTAGCCGCGCTTTTGTAAGGCGGGTAGGATACGACGCAAGATGTCTACCGTGCCCTCGCGGTCGCAGCAGCCGTCGTGGAGGACGATGATAGACCCCGGCTGCGCGTTGCCTAAAATGTAGCCGGTGGCGAATTCTACCGAGTGTAACTGGGCGTCGTAGGGATAGACGGAGCCGACGACGGCGCGGTAGTTAAACGGCCGTATCTGCTCCAACATCCGCCCATTGTAAAAGCCGGAGCCGGGGCGGAACCAGCGTACCGGACCAAAGGGAGCGATGCGGGCGTGGGTCTGCCCCAACTGCCGGGCGAACTCTTCCGGCTCCAGCGAGATGGAGCGGTGGTCGCTCATCAGGTGATTGCCCAGTTCGTGCCCTTCCCGCACAATGCGCCGCAGCAACGCCTCATTGCCCGGAATCTGCCCGCCGATGATGAAAAAGGTTGCCTTCACCCCATATTCGGCCAGGACGTCTAAGATCTCCGGCGTCAATTCCGGGTATGGTCCATCGTCAATGGTCAGGGCGACTACCTTCTCGCGGGTGTCTACGTGGAACAACACTTCGTCTGAGGTGTTGTGTTCCACGATGCGCGAGAAGAGCCGCGCCTTGAAGAAGCTGACGGCCGCCAGGGCGCCAACGGCCGTTAAAAGCAAAAGTGATTTCTGTGTCCGACGCATGATGAACAATTAACGTATAACAGTGAACAGTAAACGGTTAACAGTTTACTGTTCTCCGTTGATTGTTAGTTGTTATCCTCACTTTCTACTAACAATCGCCGCAGCACCTTGCCGATAAAGGATTTGGGCAGTTCCTCGCGGAATTCAATGTCCCAGGGTACGGCGTAGGGTTCCAGGCGACGGCGGCAAAGGTCCAGCAATTCCTCTTTTGTCAGATTGGCTCCGGGGCGGGGGACGACGTAGGCTTTGACTTTTTTCCCTTCGGCGCTGCGGCCGACACCGACGACAGCCACCTCCAACACGCGCGGATTTTCGTATAGCACCTCCTCCACGTCGCGGGGGAAGACGGTGTATTCGCCGAAAACGATGGTATCTTTCTTGCGGCTGATGATCCGGAAGTAGCCATCTTCGTCTTGCACGGCCACGTCGCCGGTGTCCAGCCAGCCATCGTCGAGGACGATGCTGTTGTCCAGGCTGCCATCGGGTTGCCAGTAGCCTTGCATCACCTGTGGCCCGCGAATGACCAACTCGCCAATCTGCCCGACGGGCAGATCTTCGCCGGTGAGGAAATCTATGATTTTGGCGTCGGTGTTGGGCAGCGGCACGCCAATCGAGCCGGGTTTACGCAGGCCGTATAGCGGGTTGGCGTGGGTGACGGGGGAGGCTTCGGTGAGGCCGTACCCTTCGACTAAACGGCCGTGACTCAATTTCTCGAACGCTTCCTGCACTTCAATGGGCAAGGGGGCCGCGCCGCTGATGCACGCTTTGACGCTGGAGAGGCCGTAGCTGCGCACGTTGGGGGTGTGGTTGATCGCCATGTACATCGAGGGCACGCCGGGGAACATCGTGACTTTGTGGTCGCGGATATGCTCTAGCACCTGGATGGTGTCGAAGACGGGCAGCAGCACCAGGGTTGCGCCCAGGGCGATGGGCACGCTCATGGCGCTGATCAGGCCGTAGCTGTGCAGCAGGGGGATGACGGAGAGGAAGACCTCTTTGCCGTAGGCCAGGTCGGGAACCCAGTGGCGGGTTTGCAGGGTGTTGGCGACCAGGTTGTGGTGGGAGAGGGCGACGCCTTTGGCCAGGCCGGTGGTGCCGCTGGTGTAGAGGATGACGGCTAAATCTTCGGGCTGGACTTCGATGCCGAGTGGGGTGGTGGGGGCGTCCTGGCGCACGGTGAACATGCGCTGCCCTAGCTCTTTGGCCAGCGCTTTGTGCTGCTCTTCGTCGTCGGCGATGTTGAAGCGGGCGATGAGTTTTTGGTAGACGGAGGCGGAAACGGCCGTTCTTAAATCGGCAAAGACAAACTCCTGTAAGCCGGTCATCTGCTTGATCGCCTGGGCCAGTTGGCTGAAGCTGTGGACCGTCACCAAGACCTTCGGCTGCGTCTCCCGCACCTGCCGGATGATTGTCGTGGTGTCCGCTTCGGCGTTGGGCAGCACCACAATGCCCCCGGCGCGTAGCACCGCGTAAAAGGCGATGACCATCTGCGGCATGTTGGGTAGGATGATCATCACCCGGTCGCCGGGGCGCACACCCAGCCCGTGGAAGACGTGACTCATCTGGTTGACCTGCTCGTTGAGTTCTTTGTAGGTGAGATTGCTGCCGTAGAAGTGAATGGCGGTCCGTTTGGGCAGCCAGTCGGCGGCGCTTTCCAGAAAGTCGGGCAACGGCCGTTTTGGGATCGGGATTGAAGGGGGCGTGCCGGGGCTGTAACTCTTCAGCCAAATGCGGCCGTGCAGCGGGTTGTCCTGGCTGATGGCGTCGCGCCAGGAGCGCTGCCGCCCTTCGGCAAAGCGCTCAATCGCCCGCGTCACCGCCTCATGCCGCTCTAGCTGCACCTTGTGCTTCGCCGAGCCGACATCCACCACCTCGGCGTTGGGGACCATTTTACCCACATCCTCGAAGACATGGCGCGGGAAATAGTTGTCCCGTTCGCCAGTGATCACCAGCGTGGGGGTGGTGATGTTGCGCAGCAGCGGCCAGCCCTGCCATTTTTGCATATTGTTGGCCGCCATATTTTTCATCACGTGCAGTTCGGCGTCGAAACGAGTGCGGTATTTCCAAAACGGCCGTAGCCAATTCAACGGCAGCTTCAGCAGCCATTTGGCCAATCGCGGCAGCGGGTACTCCCCAGCGGTGGCGATGAGGACCAGCTTTTCTAGCTGCTCCGGGTGGGCGTTGGCGTATTCTACGGCAATCGAGCCGCCAAACGAATGAGCCACCAGGGTAAACTGCGGTAGCGCTAATCGTTGGGTGATGGCGTAGATGTCGGCCACCAATTCGTCCATCGTGTAGCGCGTATAGGGCGCGTCGCTCTGCCCGTGCCCGCGCAGGTCTGGGGCGATCACCCGATAGTTGCGGCTGGCGAAGTAGTTGATCTGGAATTCCCACGATTCCAGCACCCCGGCATAACCATGTAAAAAGAAGATGGTCCGTTCTGCCCCCTCCGGCCAGAGGTCTACCACGCTCAATTCTGCGTCAGCGACGCCGGGGATGGGCACGTTGCGCCGGTACATGTCGTAGTCGAACAGAATGTCGCGCCGTTTGACGCCCCGCAGTTTTTTCTTCATCGCGTCTAGTCCTTATGCAGATGATTGTGGATGATGGGTGGAAAGCCTTTTTGATTATAGATTGCTTGGGGGCAAACGCAAAAACGGCCGGATAAAACTGCCTGGGAAACGCAGGGGAGCTTGGAGATTTCAGGAGATGAAAAATTGGTCCGCAGATTCAAGCAGATTGAAACCAGAAAAATCTACGCCGATTTGTGGTTACACGGAGTGGCACGGAGAAGTCACGGAGATCAGGAGAGAAGCTGTTTAAAGACTTCGCTTATTTCTGACGAAAACCTCTGTGTCTCCTCTGTGCATCTCCGCGTCATTCCGACTCAGGAACGAAAATCAAAAACTTACGGAACTGAGATTGGAGATTGGAGATCAAAGACTGCTTCAATCTCCAATCTCCAATCGCTAATCTCCAATCTCCTGTAGGTTATTTCAGCCGCGTTCCACAGTGCCAGGAATGATTTTTGATTTACTGAAAGCCTCTATTCGTCCCTAATCTCAAACCCCTTCAACGCAAATGCAAACGGCCGTTCCCACCCCCACCGTACTCTCAATCCGCAAATCGGCCGACAGCTTCTCCGCCCGCTCGCGCATGATGCCCAATCCGAGCGAGAATTGCCCCACTTTGGCCGGGTCGAAGCCTTGCCCATCGTCCTCCACCCGCAGCGTGACCTGGTTGGGGTCGAAACGCAGGGTGATGGCGACCTGACCCGCTCCGGCGTGTTTGACGACGTTGTTCAACGCCTCCTGCGCTACCCGGTAGAAAGCGATTTGTACTTCGGGGGGCAACGGCCGTTCTGCCCCCCCCTCCACCGACAAGGCCACCGGTAGCCGGGAACGACCGATAACGGCCGTTGTCAACTGCTGCAACAAATCGGACAGGCTGCTCTCCGTCAGCGTCGCCGGGCGCAGCTCCAGCAGCAGCGTGCGCATCTCCGCCAGCGCCCCCCGCGTCAGCTCCCGCAGCTCTTCCAGCCGCTCCCGCCCCGTCTCCGGGCTGCGCTCCCAGATGCGCGGCAGCACATCGGCGATCAGACTGGCGGAAAAGAGCGTTTGCGTCACCGCGTCGTGCAATTCCCGCGCCAAACGGTTGCGCTCCGCCAGCACAGCCACCTGCTCACTGCTCTCTCGCAGCCGGGCATTTTCAATCGCCAGCGAAACCTGGTCTGCCAGCGTCATCGTCAGCCGCAGCGTCTCCTCGTCAAAGGCGCGTTGCTCCGCGAAGTAGAAGGTCATCGTGCCATACAGCCGTTCTCGGACAAACAAGGGCGCGACCAAAAAACTGCGATAGTGGCGCAGCAGCGTATCCGCCCAGGCGCGTTGGCCGTCTGGCAGCCAGGCTCCTTCGCCCAGATAAGGTTTCAGGTAGGCGCGCAAATCGGGTACGGCGACGATTTGATTGGCCTCCAATACGATCACGCCTGGCTCCTGGTTCGTGCCAAAATCTTTATGCAATGGCAGGTCGGCGATGACGGTGAAATCGTCCGGTAGGTTGCTGCTGGCGACCGTCGTCACCCGCCGCTGTTCATGGTTAATTTGCCGCAGCATGACCGAAGTGGCTCGCAAAAGCTGCCGCGCCTGGTGGGTGGTGTAGTCGAGCAGTTCGGCCAGGGATTGATTGGAATTGAGGACGCGCAGGATGTCGCGCAGGCTTTCGGCTACCTCTTGCCTCCGCTCCGATTCAATGCGACGCTGCGATTCGGCCTGGTAGAGGCGGGCGTTTTCGATGGCGACGGCTACCTGATTGGCAAAAGCCAGCGCCAGTTCGCTGTGGTAATCGGTGTAATAGCCGGGTTGGCTGTGGTCCAGGCTCAACATGCCCAGGGCGCGATCTTTAACCAACAACGGCACGCCCATCCAGGAGCGGATGTAATTGAACTGGTCGCTGCCCTGGGAAACGGCCGTTTGCCGAAACGCCACCGCCAACGCTTCCCCCTCGTCTTGCACATCGGAGATGATGATCGGCGCGTTACGCCGGATGACCTCCTGATTGACCCCCGCCTGCGCCAGACGAAAACGCAATTGCCGCGCCGCCTTCTGCGGGATAGGGCCTCGGTACGCCAACACCGCCAGATACCCATCCTCCTCCACCAGCACAGAAGCGCCATCAAAGTTGATGACGCTCTGCAACTGCTCCAAAATCAGGGCCAGCAGCGGTTTTAGCTCCAACGTGGAGACGAGATTGCGCGAAACCTGGAGCAAAGTAGCCAGTTCGCGGGTGCGTTCTGCGACGCGCTGCTCCAACGTGCGGTACGCCTCGCGCAGCGCCTCGCGGGAGCGTTTATGCTCCAGGGCGTTGATGAAAATTTCGCCGACAATTTTCAGCAGGTTGATGCTGGCGGTTGTCCAGGTCTTCTCTTGTTCGACAGCGTCGAAACCCAAAAAGCCGACCACCTGCTCCTGGTAAGTCATCGGTACGGCCAGCAGCGATTGAATGCCTTGCTCCTGGAAGATTGTTTTTTCGGCGGTGGCTGGGACTGGCAGAACGGACAGATTGGGGATTTGGAGCAACTGGCCGCCGAGAAGTTGGCGGTTCATCCAGCCAAGCGTTTCCACCGGCCAATTTTGCCGGTGGGCGATTTGCGGCGCGATGCCAGGGGCGCACCATTCCTGGATGCAGCTCAGGCTGCGCCCTTTGTTGGTGTAGAGGAAGATGTAACTGCGGTCTGCGCCGGTGAATTCGCCCACTGTTTGCAGCGCCTGATAGATGCCCTGGTCAATTTCATCGAGCGGCATGTTGATGAAGTTGTTGGAGATGGTGGTGATGATCTCCTCGAAGGCGATGCGGCGTTGCAGGGCGTCTTGCGCTTCGCGCCGTTGGGTGATGTCGGTGTGTGAACCGGCCATACGGTAGGGTTGGCCGGTTTCATCCCGGAGGGCGGCGCCGCGAGTGAGTACCCAGCGGTAACGGCCGTTTTTGTGGCGCAGGCGGTGTTCGACGTGATAGGTGGCGGAATGGCCGTCTAAATGCGCCTGCAATGTTGTCAAAACCATTTCCCGGTCATCCGGGTGGATGAGTAGCTCCCAGGTGGTGAATTCGTTGCTTAGCTCTGTTTCCGCGTAGCCCAGCATCTCCTTCCACCGCGGCGAGAAATAAACCTGGCCCGTCTGGAGATCCCAATCCCAAATGCCATCACTCGTGCCGCGCAGGGCTAACTCCAGGCGCTCCTGGCTCGCTTGTAAATTGGAGAGCGCCTCTTGCAGCCGCTGTTGCGCCCGGACGCGCTCGGTGGCGTTGGTGGTGACGTGGACGACGCCGATCACCTGGTCGTTTTCGCGCAGCGGGGTAGAGACGGCGTCCCAATAGGACACGACGCCGCCGACGGTGATGGGGAAGGATTCGCTGTGAACAGTCTCGCCTTCCAGCACGCGCTCGAAGACGGCCCTGGTGGCCGGTTCGTTGCCGGGAATTAGCTCGAAGAAGGTGACGCCAGGGAGGACTTGTTCAGCCGACAGGCTGCTGTAGCGGCTGACGAAGTCGGCCATGGTGGGGTTGAAGCGGCGCAGGCGAAATTCGCGGTCGAGGACGACGATGCCCATCGGCATTTGTTCAAACAGGAGGTCGAGGACGTTGATTTGCTGGCTGAGGAAGGGGTCGGGGTCGAAGGCGACAACGGCCGTTTTCCCCACCTCTTTTAAGGGCAACAGCTCAAACAGGCAGCTATCCGCCCCCTGCGCCTGGCACTGTTTCTTGACACAGACAATATCTCGCCGACCGGTAAGCGCGTTGATAAAGCCGACCAAGACGCCGGAGGTATAGGCGCAGGATGGGTGATCTGTCGGTTGTGGGTTGCGCTGCCGCGTCATCCAGGCTTCAAAGGTGTCGTGGCCGCGCACACAAATGCGGCCGATGGGCCATTCCAGCGCCTCAATCTCGAACCGGCCAAACCCGGCTGCCTGGTAGGCTGCCAGACAATCGCGGAAGGCGGTAACGGCCGTTGCCTCCGTGGCTTCTGGGACAAAAGCGCGGGCGAAGGAAGACCCGCCGTTGGCCCCCGCCTGCTGCAAGACGGTGTCGGCCAGCTTCACTCCGGCCAACGCCTCCAACTGGCGGCGCAGCCCCCAAAAACTCGCTTCGACGTCAAACAGCACCATACGCGCCCCGCCAAAGCGGAGCGCGCCGGGTTCTTCTTCCGCAAGCAAGGTGTCTAAGCTCTTCATAATGATCGCCTTGATGACTCGAATGATGGTCTTGCGCATCCGCACGCGATCTGCGCAAAGTGGGAGACTCAGTGGTTTAAAGAACCTTAGCGCCAAGGTGCAAAGCGACAAAAGACGCAAGTTTCTGTCTGCTGAACCACCAGCCACCAGGCGACCATTGTACTCGTAAAGCGCCGGGCTGTCCTGCCGGATCAGTCGGCCGATTCGATGATGATCGGCGTGCCAGTGGGGGGCAGCGGCGTCTCTGTCGGCAGGATTGGCGTGGCCGAGGGGGGTGGCGGTGTGGCGGTGGGCGGGTCGCCTAGCCGCTCGTACCAGACCCGGATACGGGCAGCGTGCAGGTTGTCGTAATACTCCACGACGATGGTATGACGGCCGTTTAGCACCACTTCCACCTCATGCACTCTGTCGCCGCTGCTGTCTTGCCAGCGGTCTAGCAGCAGCGCCCCATCCACGAAGAGGCGCACCCCATCATCAGCGCGGGCGTAAAAGCGGTAGAGACCGGCGCTGAACTCAATCTGGCGCGTCCAGCGGGCGGAGAACTGATCGCTGGGAACTTGGGGCGCAGGCGAGCCGAAGCCCCAATCGAAGTTGATCTCCCGATCGTTGCGGGTGACGACCGGCGCACCCTGGAGATGTTGATTCGACCAATACTCGCCACGCCACTCAGGGAAGCCGTTGACGCGCTCCCACCAGAAAGCGATTTGGGCTGAGCCGGTCCGCTCGTAATACTCCAGGCGCAAGTCATAAACGCCGCTGGCTAACCAATAATCCACGCTCACTTCGCGCACGCTGCCATCACGCCATTCGTCAATCACCAGGTTGTTGTTGACGTAGAAGCGCATCCCATCATCCACACGGGCGCGGAAGCGGTAGCTGCCTTCTTCAAAGCGCAGGCTGCGCGTCCAGCGGACGGAAAAATCGTCCGTTGGCAGGTTGGGCGCCGGCGCGCCCTGGCCCCAGTTGAAGTTGATCTCCCGGTCGTTGCGGATGAGTGTTGGCGTGCCGCTCAAGGAACGGTTGGCGTAATAGTCGCCGCGCCAGTCGGTGAAGTTCTCCAGTCTGGCCCACCAAACCTGGATTTGGGCGACGCCGGTCTGCTCGAAGTATTCGACGCGCAAATTGTGGGGTCCGGCCGGCAGCACCAGGTCAGCCTGATGGGTTTCGCCGGAAGCGACCTGCCAGTGATCCATGATGAGTTGGTTGTTGACCCAGACGCGCACGCCATCGTCGCTGCGGGCGTAAAAGCGGTATGGACCGGCCTCGAAGTTGAGGCTGCGGGTCCAGCGAACGGAGAAGTTGTCGGCCGGCAGATTGGGCGCGGGCGCGCCCTGACCCCAGTTGAACTGGATGGCTGCGTCGTCGCGCACCAGCGCGGGCGCGCCGCTGAGTCCGGTGTTGGCGAAGTATTCGCCGCGCCAATTGACAATGGTTGGCGGGGTTGGCGTAGGGGTGGCGGTAGCGCGGGGCGTGGCGGTGGGCGGCGCGGGCGTTGCCGTTGGCGCGGGGACGATGATCCGCACGTAATACCGTTTGTCTAGCACTTGGCCGTCGGGTAGGCGCAGGGACCAGTAGCCGGTGTATTGCCCTGGCGCAGTTGGCGCGACCAGGTTGACGGCGATGTCGGCGGTCTGGCCGGGCAGGGCGGAAGGTACGGAGACGCTGTTGGGGCCGCCCATCTGGTGCCCGGCGGCGAAGAACCAGACGCTTCCGTTTGGCCAGGCGCAGGTTCCGCTGTTTTGCACGCGCCAGACTTTGGTGAAGGGCAGGCCGGGGGCGATGAGGCTGTCGTCGGGGATGGTGACGTCGGTGATGAAGCGCATGTCGTAGACGCAGGCGGGGGTGGCGCTGGGTAAAACGGCCGTTGCCGTTTCGGTCGGCTTGTGGGGGGGGGGCAGGGTGGAAACGGCCGTTGTTGTCGCCGTCGCGCTCAGGGGCGGTTCGACACTCGGCAGGATGAGCGGCAGCGTGGCCTGCGCGACGGGCGTCGGGCTGATCGGCTGGCTGCCGCGCAGGACGGGCAGCAGGCTGACCAGCAGCAGGGCGGCAACAATGATGGCGGACAGCCCCAGGATGCCCAGGAGTAACTCAAAGCGGGTGATGGGAAAACGGCCGTTTGGCCTTTGCGACATATTCTCTTGTTTTGCCATGATCGTATACCTCCTGACTCTTTAAACGCCGGGCGTTCTCCGCAGGTTCCAGCCCGCGAGAGCGAGAAGCGGCGTTTGGAGACATAGAATCTCCAGCCTCCGGCTGTGAGTCTTGGTATCAGTATAAGCAAAAAGGCGGCCGGCCGAATCAGCCTTTTGTCGGGTTTTTCGGCTGGAGAGTTGGCGGAGGCGAGCCTGGTCAGTTGACCAGGGGAGCGCCTCGACGAGCGGGCAGCCTGAACCTGACCGGTCGCCTGATGCGTTGGCGCTGGGGGTTGGGTATCCTGTTAGGGTGTAAGAAGGAGGTTGAGCATGGTTCAGCAAACAGAGCAAA
The DNA here is from genome assembly GCA_964405285.1 of uncultured Ardenticatenaceae bacterium. GTDB lineage: Bacteria > Chloroflexota > Anaerolineae > Promineifilales > Promineifilaceae > Leptovillus. Next base: position 1,059 of record CAYONK010000067.1, on the reverse strand, counting down.
CGCAACAAACGATCAAACGTAGTCGTGGGTTCTGGCTATTGGGAGGGGGGCTAACGGCCGTTGTCTTCTTTACCCTCGCTTTTTCCCTGGTGTTGGGAACGATTCGCTACCAATTTGCCCCGCAGCCCCAGGCGGTGATAGTGCGCCAGCTTCCCTACGCGCTCGACGTAAAGGTGAACACAATGCTGGCGGAGGGGGGTGTGCGGTATCAGCGCATCAATCTGGCCGACGTGTTACTTTCGGAGCGGCTTAGCCAATCAGGGAGGGAGCAAACGCAAATCGTTCTGGTACTGGCCCAGGGACGCGCGGCGCTCTCTCTGAGCAACGCTGGCGGCCCATACCGGCTCCAATGGCACAACCTTGCCACCATGAGCAAGACAGAACCCCCCTGATGTGGCCGCCTCTCAGCCTGTAGGGATGCTCTTCCAGGCCGCGCCACCCCACCGTTGCCCACCGGAACCCGCCTGTTTCACCACGTCACGGCCGTCAATATCACATCGCGCCTGCTCCGGCGCGGTCTTCCGCCCGCCGCTGTGGCCGGCGTCCTGCCGTGCCACAGCCCGCCGACCAATCCCCAACCCAGTAGCCAAAGTACGATTCCATGCCGAAATTTTACGGGAATTGACATGGCAAAGCGAGAGACACCATTGATAAAGCCATCTGGTGGCTGCTGCCAAAAGGCCACAACAGGGTTGAAAAATGGCAAAGGGGGTGTGGCGCGGCGATGACGCCGGCCACAGCGACTAGGTACCTCCTCAATAATAGACATTATATCGTTTTAATTTTTCACTCTGGTAGCTACGCTTCAATTCCCAACCGCTACCAGAGACGGGTGAACTAATCGGTATAATGTCTAATCTCCTGGCAGTGACTACGCTGCGAATGGTATCTCCGCCACACCACCACTGTCAATAGCGCAGCCGCATGGAGCAAGGCCGCGCGAAAAGTGACGCGGTAGTGGACGAAAACCAGGTTGGTGACTGGCAAGCAGATGGGGCACGGTCTGGAAGACCGGCCCCAGCAAGGGGGCACGTTTTTATCCCCTCGCTTCTGTTGGAC
>CAYONK010000066.1:0-11450 GCA_964405285.1 uncultured Ardenticatenaceae bacterium | reverse complement strand
GTTCGCCGCCATGCCCTCGGCCTTAGAAGAAGGCTCGCGGATCATCAACAGCATTCAAAACATCCTCAAGCTGTTCATGGTGACGGTTTTTGCCCTTCTGCTGCTGATCGTCGGCATCCGCATGTTGGGGCTGGGATTTCCCTTTACGGCGTTGCAAAACACCATGCTCTCCTTCTTTGCCAGAGGTGCGCCGCCGTTTGTGATGGCGCTCACCGCCTCCTCGGTGCGCCAACGGAGCCGCCTGAGCGTCCACATTTTGCGCTTTACCATCCCGGCCAGCATTCTGATGTTCCTCTTTGGTCTGTTCATCTATATGGGCGCATTTTTCCTGGTAGGTCAGGGGCTTGCGGAAGTGGTCGTTTCGCCGGAGATGATGACCGGGCTGGAACGCACTCTGGGAGTGACGCCGGGCCGCATCGCAGCCGATCAGTTCAACGACATTGCTACGCTATTGTCTGCGCAAACTGCGCTTACCACCTATTTCGCCCTGGCCGGGATCATTTTGATGGTTTTTGCCGAGCCGCCTTCGCCCTGGTTTGCCGGGGGTGCGCCTTATCGCGGCAAGAATCGGTTGTCGGCCGTAGCTGCTCTGGTGCTGATCGCTGCTTATCTGGTTATTTTGTTCACCCCAGGGCTGCGGCGCTTCTTCCAGCTCGTCCCGCTGCCCTTTATTGCTTACGTGTTGATTGGTAGTTTAACGGCCGTTTGGATGCTTGCCCAACGCCGTATCTGGCGCTCCCGTTGGCTGGAACGCTTCCTAGACCTGGAGCTGGACGGGGACACCCCTGGCGGTTATTGATGAAACAATGGCCCTCTCCCAGCCCTCTCCTTCCGGAGAGGGCTGGGAGGGAGTGAAGACACAATAGGGGGGATTGACCTGAGGAGGTGTTAGGTGCCACCTGTAAAAAACCATATTGCTGAGCGAACGGCCGTTATCTATTTACTGGTCGCCGCCACCTGGATTCTGCTCTCAGATAGCGTCTTGGCGTTATTTATCTCGCCAGAGGCACAGCCAAATCAGTTCGCCAATATCCAGACGATCAAAGGCTGGTTTTTCGTCAGTGTCACGGCCGTTTTGCTCTTTTTGCTGCTCAAACGGCAGCTGGCCCAACTGGAACGGGAAACGGCCGTTCGCCACGAAACCCAACAAGAACTGAACGCCCTGCTCGAAGCCATGCCCCTCGCCGTCGTCCAGGTTGATCCCGCTGGCATTGTGCGCTACTGGAACCGGCCGGCCGAAGAAATGTTCGGGTGGACAGCGGAAGAAGCTATCGGCCAGCCAATGCCTTTCACCGGTCCGGAACATCAAACCGAATCCGCTGATTTACGCCGACGCGCCCTGTCCGGCGAAAAGTTAATCGACGTAGAAGTCGAACGGCAAACGAAAGCGGGAAATTACATCTACATCAACCTTTCCACTTCCCCCGTTTTCGATGCCAATGATCAGCCCAACGGTATCATTGGCATCATGGCAGACATCACGACGCGCAAGAAAAACGAAGCGATCATGCGCCAACTCAACGAAGCGCTGGAACAGCGCGTAGCCGAGCGCACCGCAGAACTGGAAGCAAAGAACAAAGAGCTAGAGACCTTCACCTATTCCGTTTCCCACGATCTCAAGGCCCCCCTGCGCGGCATTGATGGCTACACCCGTCTGCTGTTGGAGGATTACGCCGACAAATTAGACGAAGAAGGGCAAACCTTCCTGCGCAACGTCCGCCAGGCAACGGGACAAATGGGCCAACTCATTGACGACCTGCTCGCCTACTCCCGTCTGGAACGCCAGGAAAATCGGCGCGTCACCATCAACCTGGACATGCTTATACAAAACCTCCTGGCCGAACAGCGGGAGACCATCGCAACCCTCGACGCCCAAATCAGCCTCACCGGTGTAGATATTACTCTAGAGTCAGACCCGGAAGGATTGGCGATCATCCTGCGCAACTTGCTAGACAACGCCTTGAAGTTTACAAAAGAGCAAGCCGCCCCTACAATAGAGGTTGGCTGCCGTCAAGAATCACAGGGGTATCTCCTCTGGGTACGGGACAATGGCGTCGGTTTTGAGATGCAGTTCCGCGACCGAATATTTGATATTTTCCAACGGCTGCACCGTTACGAGCAATACGCTGGAACTGGCGTTGGCCTGGCGATGGTCCGCAAAGCGGCTGAACGCATGGGCGGAAAGGCGTGGGCTGAAGGGGAACCAGGCGTTGGCGCCACTTTTTACGTATTGCTGCCTGGCGGCGCGTAATCCATCAATACAGGTATTTCATTAACCATGCAACAGCTCAGACCCATCCTCCTGATAGAAGACAATCCCATGGACGTAGACCTGACGCTACGCGCCTTTAAGCGCCGCAACCTGAGCAATCCGGTTGAAGTGGCCCGCGATGGTCAGGAGGCATTGGACTGGATCGCCCGTTGGGAAAAGGGCGCGATGGTCCCGGCGGTGATCCTGCTCGATTTAAAACTGCCCAAAGTAGATGGCCTGACGGTGTTACGCGAGATCAAACGCCACGATCGTTTTAGTCACATCCCGGTTGTGGTCTTGACTACCTCGGCCGAAGATAAGGATTACCGCGAGGCGTACCGCATGGGGGCAAATTCCTATATCGTGAAGCCGGTTGATTTTGATAAATTTATGGAAGTAGCTCAACAGATAGAATTGTATTGGACGGTCCTAAACAAGGCTCCTACCTCCTTTTAAGAGGCACGATTCGCCTATTAACCTTATCAGGCCATCATTCCCCCCGCGCCGGGGAGAGACAGAGAGGGAGGCAGGATAGGCACACCCAAAAATCAGCAAATACATGCGTGTTTTATATATTGAAGACAATCTCGACGACATAGACTTAATGCGACGTAAATTGGCCCGGACGCTGCCAGAGTGCGTTCTGGACCCGGTGACGACGTTGCGCGAAGCGCGCGCGCGCCTGGAAGTGACAAGAAATTACGACGCAGCGTTGTTAGACGTAAAGCTGCCGGATGGCAGCGGGCTGGATTTGTTGGCGGAGCTGGCGCTGGCCCAACGGCCGTTTCCCATCATCGTCCTCACCGGCAGCGGCAGTGAAGAAACGGCCGTTACCGCCCTAAAAGGCGGGGCTACCGATTACGTCGTCAAACGAACCGGCTACCTGGACCAACTGCCCACCATCATCAGCGACGCCATCAAACAGCATCAGGCCATCACCTCTCGCCGCAGCCAACCCCTCCGCGTCCTCTACGTAGAACACAACGCCGCCGACGTAGACCTGACCCAGCGTCACCTGGCCCGGCACGCGCCGCACATCCAACTCGACGTCGTCTACGACATCGGCGCAGCGCTGGACAAACTGCCCATCGCGCCAACCGAACCCGCTGACTATGAGGCCGTGCTGATTGATTACCGAATGCCCGGCCTTAACGCCCTGGACGCCCTGAAAACCATCCGGCAGGAGCGCCGCCTGAGCCTGCCCGTCTTGCTCGTCACCGGCCAGGGCAGCGAAGAGGTGGCGCTGCAAGCGCTGCGGTTGGGGGCCAGCGATTATCTGGTGAAGCATCCCGGCTATCTCTTCCAGTTGCCGGCCGCCCTGGAAAGCGCCCACCACGTCAACCAGCTGCAACAGGGCCAGGCAGCCCTGCGCCAGAGCGAAGCGCGTTTCCGCCTCCTGGCCGAAAACGCCCAAGACATTATTTACCGGATCATCCTCCATCCTGAACGGCGCTACGACTACGTCAGCCCGTCGGTCACTGCCATCACCGGGTACAGCCCGGAAGATCATTACCGCGATCCCGATCTCAGCCTGAAGCTGGTCCACCCGGACGACGTACATCTGTTAACGGCCGTTGCCGATGGTGAAATAAAATTTACAGACCCTCTCGTTTTGCGCTGGATCCGCCGGGATGGGCAGATCATCTGGACAGAACAGCGCAATCAACCCATTTACAACAGCGACGGCGTCCTGGTGGCTCTTGAAGGCATCGCCCGCGACATCACCACCCAAAAAGAGGCGGAGGCCCGCCTGCTGGCCAAGTCAACCGAGCTAGACAACTACTTCAACATGGCGCTAGACCTGTTCTGCATCGCCAGTACAGACGGCTATTTTCTCCGTCTCAACAAAGAATGGGAAAACGCCCTCGGCTATCCTCTCGCCGAGCTAGAGGGGCAATACTTCATGGATCTTGTCCACCCAGATGATCAGGCCAGCACTCTGGCCGAACTGGAACGGCTGGGCAGGCAAGAAAACGTCCTCAGTTTCACCAACCGCTACCGGCACAAAGATGGCAGCTACCGCTGGATCGAATGGCGCTCCATTCCAGCGGGCGACCGGGTATTCGCTGCGGCCCGCGACATCACCGACCGGCTATCGTCCGACCAGCAATTGCGCCTGCACGGGGCAGCCCTGGACGCCGCCGCCAACACCATCCTCATCACCGACGTAGAGGGGATCATCCAGTGGGTGAATCCTGCCTTTACCGAGCTGACCCATTACCGGCCAGAGGAAGCCATTGGCCATAACCCCCGCGAACTGATCAAATCGGGCGAGCAAGGAAAGGAATTTTACAAGGAGATGTGGGACACCATCCTCTCCGGGCAAGTCTGGCACGGCGAGTTGATCAATCAGCGGCAAGATGGTTCCTATTACTATGAAGAGCAAACCATTACCCCGCTGCGCAACGAAGCGGGAGAAATCAGCCATTTTGTCGCCGTCAAACAAGATATCACCGCTCGCCGACAAAGTGAGCAGGCGCGCTACCTGCTGCGGGCCCTACCCAACGCCATCGCCGATGCGCCCTCTCTAGAATCGGCCCTGGAAGCGGCGCTCAGCCTGGTTTGCCATTACGCCGATTGGGATTTAGGGGAAGTGTGGCTTCCCGAATCTGCTCCGGGAAGCCACAAGTTTGAGACGTTAAAACTGCTGACTCAGTATCACCAAGAGCCGGAATTGGATGCCGTGTTCTATAACTTCAGTCAGCAGTTCCATTTCCGGTCTGGAGAGGGTCTGCCGGGCCGGGTGTGGACCTCGCAAGAACTGACCTGGGTGCCGGAGATAGCCGAGGATCCCAACTTTGCCCGCGCCAATATGGCCGTAGAGCTTGGTTTCCGGGCGGCGGTGGGGATACCGATCTTACTGAACAGCACGGTAACGGCCGTTATGATCTTCTTCTCCAAAAGAAACCAGCAGGAAGACGAGCATCTGGTCTCGCTCATGTCCGGCGTCGCCGTCCAGTTAGCCGCCGCCTTCGAGCGCAAACAGTACGAAGAGAGACTCCATCAATCGCAGCAGTTGGCCCAAACCACCATTGACGGCCTCAGCGCCCACATCGCCGTGCTGGATGAAAATGGGGAGATCATCGCCGTCAACCAGCCCTGGCTCGATTTTGGCCTGAACAACGGTGGACCAGCCCCCCTGACCGGCGCTGGCGCCAACTATCTGGATGTCTGCGCTGCCGCCGCGGCAACAGAGCCAGACGCCGCCAGCATGTTAACCGGCATCCGGGCAGTGATGCGTGGCGAGCGAAATGAGGTGACGCTCGAATATCCCTGCGACACACCACAACGGGCCAGGTGGTTTGTCGCCCGTGTCACCCCGCTGCCCGGTGGCAACCCTAAACGCCGCCGCGTGGTCATCAGCCACGAAGACATCACCACACGCAAACAGGCAGAAGAATCGCTGCGGGAAACCGCGCAGCATTACCGGCTGCTATTCGACAACAATCCCCAACCTATGTGGGTGTATGACCTGGAGACACTGAGCTTCCTGGCTGTCAACGAAGCGGCCATCGAGAAATACGGCTACAGTCTCGCAGAATTCCAGGAAATGACCCTGCGAGATATCCGGCCGCCGGAAGACATAAACCAGCTTCTAGCACACATGACCGAATCGCGACCGGTCTTGCAGCATTCCGGTGAATGGCGCCACCGCCTGCGCAGCGGCCGAGTGATTGACGTTGAGATCGCCTCTCATACGCTGAATTTTGAGGGGCGGGAGGCGGCTTTGGTGGTCGCTTTCGACATCACCGAGCGTAAGCAGGCAGCGGCGGAACGGCAGGCCCAGGCCCGGCGTTTGCAACAGATTCTCGACACCATCCCCGAAGGAGTAGTCCTGCTGGAGGAGATGGGGGAGGTGGCGCTGGCCAACCCGTTGGGGCAGGAGCTGCTGCTGGCCGTGAGTGGCTGCCAGATGGGCGAACGGGTGATGGAGATAAACGGCCGTTCACTCAAACAGATCCTCAAAGCGGCCAGTGGCAACGACAGCTACGTCTTCCAACAAGACAGGCGCTACTACGAGCTGCTATCCCACCCCATCGCGCCGCAAACGGCGCAAACGGTTGGCAGCGATTGGATCATGCTGCTGCGCGACGTAACCGCCGAACATGAGCGGCAGCAATACCTGGAAACACAAAACCGATTGGCCACCGTTGGGCAGTTGGCCGCCGGCATCGCCCACGACTTCAACAACGTCATGGCCGTCATCATCCTCTACAGCCAGATGCTGCAAGGAATGCCCGAACTCTCGTTGCGGGCATTACGCTATCTAGAAACCATCATCAACCAGGCCAACCACGCCGCCAACATGATCAGCCAGATACTAGACTTCAGCCGCCGCTCCGTGATGGAGCGTTCTCCGCTTGATTTGCTGCCACTGCTCAAAGAGATGATCCGGCTGCTCAAAAACACCCTGCCGGAAAGCATTGAGATCGAACTCCTCTACGAACCGGGCGAATTCGCCGTCATGGCCGATCCCACCCGCCTCCAACAGGCGCTGATGAACGTGGCTGTGAATGCGCGAGACGCAATGCCCCAGGGCGGTACGCTGCGATTCGCCCTGAACAATTTGCAGATCGCCACCGAGCAAGACGCCCCCCTGATAGATATGGCCCCCGGTAACTGGCTGCGTCTGTCCATCAGCGATAACGGCACAGGCATCAGCCCAGAACATCTGCCCCACATCTTTGAACCGTTTTACACCACCAAAGAATCCGGCAAAGGGACCGGATTGGGTCTGGCCCAACTGTACGGCATTATCAAACAACACGAGGGTTCCATTGACGTCCAGAGCAAACTGGGTGAAGGCAGCGTGTTCATCATCTACTTACCTATGTTTGCCGTGCCCGCGCCACCGGCCGCCGAGCAGACGGTTGACGTCCAAACTTTTGCCGGCAGCGAAACGCTGCTGCTGGTAGAAGATAGCCCGGTCATCCGCGACTCCATCGCCGAGGCGTTGTCTGGTCTGGGCTACCAGGTGTTGCAAGCCGAAAACGGCATGGAAGCTATGACCCTCTTAGACGAGGGATCCCACCCCATTGACCTGGTGTTGAGCGACGTGGTGATGCCGCACATGGACGGAGTGGCGCTCTACCATGCGGTGCGCGCCAAATATCCCCAGCTAAAAATACTCTTCATGTCTGGCTACCCTCTCCAAGATCGAGAAGGAGAAGAGTTTAGCGACCTGCAATGGGTTCAGAAGCCATTCAGCCTGAGCCAACTGGCGAAGAAGTTGCGGACCCTCATAGAAAGCGCATAACTCGTCGTAACATGTCAGCCACCACAAAAGGCGCAAAGAGTCTCTGAATCTCTTTGTGCCTTTTGCTTCTTAAGGTTCTAAAGAGGGACTCACCTCAAGCTAAGCTGTTTTTTACTTTTGACGAAGATAATCACCGGCGTAGCATTATTTCACGACCTGACAGGCTTTCCCCTGTCAGGTCTAAACATTACTTTATTTTTTTACACACCCTGGAGGTGAACTGTGAAACATTCTTTTCGATTGTCCATACTGAGTGTATGGCTGGTTGTGTTGCTGGCTCTGGCTGGTTGCGCTTCGCTGATGGAGCAGGAAGCGACCCTGCCTCTCGTTGATGAAAATGCAGTGGCCGAAAGCGTAGTGGTGGAAATCACGACCGAGGCGCCGGCGGTCCTTTCTGTCAATAACGCGGCGACGAATCCCGTCCAAGAGGTTGTCTCTGATATTCCAGTTCAGGCAGAGGCAGAAGCAGAACAGGTGGCGGAAACGGCCGTTCCCGCCCTGGACCTCTACGCTGCCCAAGAAACCCTGGTCAGCCTGTATGAGCGCGTCAACCCGGCCGTCGTCAATATCCGGGTGAAAACTTCGCTCGCCGCTGGGCAAAATCTGCCGGAAAATCTGCCGGAGAACCATCCCTTCTTTGGCCCGCAGTATGGGCAGGGGTCTGGCTTTGTCTATGACCTGGAAGGGCACATCATCACCAACAACCACGTTGTTGGCAGCGCCGAACAAATCAGCGTCATCTTTGCCGATGGCACAGAAGTGGATGCCACCCTGGTAGGCACAGACCCGGATTCTGACCTGGCGGTGATCAAGGTGGACTTGCCGGCGGAGCGGTTAACGGCCGTTCCCATCGGCGACTCCAACAGCCTGAAAGTGGGGCAATACGTCATCGCCATCGGCAACCCCTTTGGCCTGGACGGCTCCATGACCTCCGGCATCATCTCCGGTCTCAGTCGCACCCTGCCCTCTGACGTGCGCACCGCCAGCGGCAACCGCTTTAGCATCCCCAACATCATCCAGACCGATGCGGCGATCAACCCCGGCAATTCCGGCGGCCCGCTGCTCAATCTGGCGGGCGAGGTGATTGGCGTGAACACAGCCATCGCCACCAACGACGGTACCTTCTCCGGCGTTGGCTACGCCGTGCCCGCCGCTACGGTGCTACGCGTTGCGCCGCAGCTTATCGCCCAGGGCGAAATCCGCCACCCCTGGATTGGTATTTCCGGCCGGGAGATGAACCGCACCCTGGCCGAAGCGATGGGGTTGGACGCCGGTCAGCGCGGCGTGTTGGTGGTGGAGACCATCGCCGATGGCCCCGCGGCAAAGGCGGGCGTGCGCGGCAGCACCCAGCAGGTGATGATTGATGGCGTACAGGTAGGGATAGGCGGCGACATCATCGTGGCGATCAACGATGAGCCGATCACCGTGTTTGACACCTTGTTGAGCTATATTGTGCAGAGAACGGCCGTTGGCGAAACCGTCACCCTCACCGTCCTGCGCGACGGGGAACTGCTTGACCTCTCCCTCACCCTGGAAGCGCGGCCAAGCAATTAGACTGAGTGATTGATCCGCAGATGGCGCAGATTTTCGCAGATTGTTGATGAATCTGTGGAAATTTGCGCCATCTGCGGATTGTCTGTTTGGTGGTAGAATTGGCGCAGCAAGTTGACGCGGAGGTGATAGATGCTCAATTTACGAGAGTTGCAAGTTCAATACATCACCGACGACGCCGGAGTAAAAAGCGCCGTCATTTTGCCCATTGAGGCGTTCCAGGAGCTTCTTGAAGATTTAGAAGACCTGGCTATCGTGGCTGAACGGCGCGAGGAACCGACGATTTCTCACGCTGAATTGTTAGCCCAATTGAAGCAAGATGGCCTCTTACCAGATTAGATGGAAATCTTCGGCGCAAAAAGAGTTACGCCGACTGCCGCAAACGGCCGTTACCCGAATTGTAACGGCCGTTTCGCAATTAACCTCCGACCCACACCCCCTGGAAGCCGCAAGCTGATCGGTTCCGAACACACCTATCGTATTCGCGTAGGCGACTATCGCGTCATTTATGATGTGCAAGGCTCCAATTTAGTCATCGAAATTATCCGCGTTGGTCATCGTAAAGACGTTTACCAGGGATAACACACAAGGTTTATCGCCAGTTCTCAATTTCCTCTTTAATCGTCCCGACAAAATAATCGGCCGTTGCCCCATCGAGAATGCGGTGGTCGAAGGTGAAGCTGACGTAAGCCATCGGCCGGATGGCGATGGCGTCGTTGATCACCTTTACCCGCTTCTCAATCATCCCCACGCCGAGGATGCCGCACTGCGGCTGATTGATGATCGGCATGGCCAGAATGCTGCCGGTGACGCCGTGATTGGTGATGGTGAAGGTGCCGCCTTGCGTCTCTTCCGGGCGCAGTTGTTTGCGCCGGGCGCGGTCGGCCAGGTCGTTGATCATCCGCGCCAACCCCAACAGATTCAGCGAATCGGCGTTCTTCACCACCGGCACAATCAGCCCGTCGTCTAACGCAGTCGCCAACCCCAGGTTGATCTCGCGGCGCAGCAAAATGCCGTCCGTGTGCCAGGAGCTGTTGACCAACGGGTGCTTCTTCAAGGCGCCCACGGTGGCGGCGGCCAGATAGGCGGTAAAGGTCAATCGCGCCCCGTCGCGGGCGAAGGCTTCTTTGTGGGCGGCGCGGTGGGCGGTAACGGCCGTCATGTCAAACTCAAACAGCGTCGTCACATGCGGGCTGGTCTGGCGGCTCCGCACCATATGCTCAGCAATCGCCCGCCGCATTCCGGTGAGGGGGAGGATGTCGCCGGTGGCCGGTGACTGGTGGCCGGTAGCTGGTGGCTGGTGGCTGGTAGCTGGTGGCTGGTGGCTGGTCGTTGCCAATTGACTATTGACCATTGACAATTGACCATTGACGTAGGCTAATACGTCTTCCTTCGTAATCCGCCCATCTCGCCCGGTGGCTGGCACGTCGTCCAGGTTGATGGCGTGTTCGGCGGCGATGCGGGCGACGACGGGGCTGACGCGGCCGGTGTAGCGGGCGGGTTGGGCCGGTGGGTGGGTAGAACGGCCGTTTACCCCCTTCGTCGGTGCGGTCATGGGAGGTTGGGCGGCAACGGCCGTTTCCCCAGCCTCGCCCGGCAGCCCCTCACCCGGCTCGCCAATGAACGCCAGCAGCGTGCCCACCGGAACCGTCTGCCCGGCCGTCACATAAATCTTCAACAACGTGCCAGACTCCTCGGCCGTCGCCTCCGTCGTCACCTTGTCCGTCTCCAGTTCCAGCAGCGCGTCATACTGCTCCACGCGCTCCCCCTCCTCCTTCAACCACCGGGCGACCGTCGCTTCAATAATGCCCTCGCCCATCTCAGGCATGATAATTTTTTGTCCCATGTTTCCTCTGGAAGTTGAGAGTTGATAGTTGGGAGTTGATAGTGGAGCGCACTCCCAACTATCAACTCCCAACTCCCAACTATCAACTATACAAATCCGGATACTTCGCCGGGTTCGCTTCATTCATCAGGTCATAGACCACATCGAATACGTCCTGCACATTCGGCTTGGAGAAATAGTTGCCATCCGTGCCAAAGGCCGGCCGGTGCGGGCGGGCCGTCAGGGTGCGCGGTTCCACATCGAGCCAGTGGAAGCCACCCTGCTCCTCAATCACCTGCTGCATCATGTAGGCTGTCGCCCCGCCGGGCACATCCTCATCCATGAAGACGATGCGGCTGGTCTTTTGCAGCGATTCCAGGATACGGCCGTTCACGTCAAACGGCAGCAAACTCTGCGCATCTATCACTTCCAGCGAGATGCCCACTTCTGCCAACCGCTCGGCCGCTTCCAGAGCCAGACGGCAGCCCGCGCCATAAGTGACCAGAGTCACATCGTCGCCGGGGCGCAGCAGTTCCGGCACGCCCAGCGGGATGGTGATCTCGGTC
>CAYONK010000065.1:11117-11470 GCA_964405285.1 uncultured Ardenticatenaceae bacterium | reverse complement strand
CAGAGTAAAAATCTGCGTGAATCTGCGAAATCTGCGGTTTTTTCGGAAGAGTCAAGGTTGCGCTGCGCTCTTTTCTAGTTCGATGAGGGGGACGCCGGCCGCCACCGATTCGCCAGGGTGGCAGTGGAGGGCGGTGACGACGCCAGCATAAGGGGCCTGAATGGGGATGACCATTTTCATGGATTCGAGCAGGATAAGCTTATCGCCTTCCTCTACGGCGTCGCCGGGCTGGACGAGGATTTGGCTGACGACGGCCGGGATGGTGGCGGAGAGGGCGTTGTCTTGGGCGCCGCCCCCACCCCGTTGGCGCAGACGTTCATAGGTGAGACAACGGCCGTTTACCCAAATCTGCC
>CAYONK010000065.1:7502-11107 GCA_964405285.1 uncultured Ardenticatenaceae bacterium | reverse complement strand
CCGTCGGGCCAGACCCGCTCCAGCATGAAAGCCGCGCCATTCGCCTGGATAATCTCCAATTCGGCCGACTGCCCTTCCCCATAGACCACGTGCAGCCGTCCGCCCTGGCGCGTCACTTCCAGCTCTCTGGCTTCATCGTTTACGGTGATGGTGAATTTTGCCATAGTCCTCTCTTCGCGACAGTGTGTTTGTCGCTGTAGCGCCAGCATCTTGCTGGCGACGCCACGGAAGGTGGCGCTCCGCTTAAACGCCCCGGTAGCCGGTGATATAGGCTTCCAGGTGGCCGATAAGCGCCTGCTGTTCGTTGATGACCGCCTTCACCACATCGCCGATGGAGATAATGCCAATCAGGTTGTCGGTCGCATCCATGACCGGTAAGTGGCGGATACGCTTATCGGTCATCAACGTCATGCAATCTTGGGTGGTTTTGTTGGGGCTGATACACACCACCTCGCGGGTCATCACCTCAGACACAGTGGCGTCGCGGGAGGCCAGGCCGCGCAAGGCCACCTTCCGCGCATAATCCCGCTCGGAGAAGATGCCCACAAGTTGCCCATCGGCCACTACTGGCAGCGCGCCGATATTTCTCTCGGCCAGCATGGCCAGGGCGGCGTAAATTTTCTTGTCTGGCGCGATGGTCCAGACGTGTGGGTCTTTCTGCTGCAAAATCTGATGCACTGTCGCCATGAGCGTTCACCTCCATAGTTTAGCTTTTAGGTTTGATGAGATGATGTAGGGGGCTGGCCTTGCGCCTGCCCCAAAGGGCGACCAGCAGGGTCGTCCCTACAAGGTTCGTTTGACGTGGAGGGTGAAGCCTTTAACGGCCGTTACCTCCACCTCCTCCCCCTCCATAATCGGCTCATCCGCTTCGGCTCGCCACAACTCGCCCTGGATGAGGACCATGCCAGACGGACGGGCGTCGCCCGGTTGGGCGGTTATGCCCTGGCGCACCGGCCCCAACAACCCCACCAACCCTTGCGACCCGGTGATCGGTTTGCTGCGCTGGCTGCGCGCCACCATGTAGACCAGGAAAAGGAAGAAAGCGGCCGTCGGCAGCGTCAGCAAAATCGCGCTGCCAATCGAAATTCGGGCAAACTCCGGCGTGCCGGGCGAATTAAACAACACCATAAAGCCGGCAAACAACGTAAACACTCCAGTGATCGCCAGTGCGCCATTCACCGGCGTCTTGACTTCTAACAAGAATAACACAAAGGCGATAATGATCAGCCCTAGACCAAACCAATTTGCCGGCAACTGCCCCAAACCATAAAAAGCAAGCGCCAGGAAGAGAACGCCGATAAAACCGGCCACCCAGCCGCCGGGGTTAGAAATCTCGATCAATATCGCCTGGACCCCAATCGCCAACAAAATACCCACCAGGACCGGATTAGAGAGGGCGTGGAGGATCGCCTCTACCGCATTCATGCGGTAGGGTCGGACCGGCGAGTCGGCGGTGCGCAGGGTGACAGATTCTTCGGCCACCACGACCGTCAGGCCGTCTAATTGGCGCAACAAAGCGGGCACGTCCTCGGCTACCACGTCTATCAAACCAACGGCTAACGCTTCGTTGGCGTTAACGGCGCGAGCCTCGTCAATCATCGCCTCGGCCAGGGCAACCGCCTCCGGGCCGCGCCGCGCCGTCAGGCTACGGGCCGACGCTTTCAAGTCTTCGGTGATTTTGCGGAAGGCGGTCTCGCCAACGTCAGAGCCATCTTGCCCTACCGGCGAGGCCGCGCCGATGACAGTCTCCGGGGCCATGCCGGCAGCGTGGGCGGCGATGGTGATTATGCTGCCGGCCGAGGCCGCCTGCGCCCCGCGTGGCGCGACAAACACGATGACCGGCACGCGAGCGCTGCGGAAACTTTGCACAATCTTTTGCGTGGTGTCAATCGCCCCGCCTGGGGTATCCAATTGGATCACCACCGCTTCGGCTTCCTGGCGTTCGGCGGTGCGAATGCCGCGATCAAAGTAACTGGCCATCGCCGGGGTGACTGGCCCGGTCGCTTCTAAAAGCAGCACGGGGCGGGTAGCCTGGGCGAGGGTGGACAAGACGCTGCTGAAGAGAAGAAACAGCGCGGTTAACAGGAGGAGTCGCCTGATGGATCGTAGCGGCTTTGGCCGTTTGCCCATCGAAGCGGAGGTGACAAATGAAAAGGTGTGTGATCTGACCATAGGATTATGTCTCTGTCAGCAAGGGCAGGGCGACGGTAAAGAGGCTGCCTTGTCCGGGTTGGCTTTCGGCCCAAATACGGCCGTTATGCAATTCCACCAACTCCTTAGCGATGGCCAGACCGAGGCCCAGCCCTTCATAACGACGCCGCAGGGGGGATTCAACCTGGTAAAAGCGCATGAACACCCGGTCCAGCCGATCGGCGGGAATGCCGATGCCATTGTCCCGGACGCTGAACCAGGCTTCGTCGCTGCGCCGTCGCAGATGGATCTCAATCTGTCCGCCTGCCGGGGTGAATTTCAGGGCGTTGTTGATCAGGTTGTTAAGCGCCGTTTGGATGACGTCGCGGTCGGCCCGGATGGGCAGCGGGTTGGCGGGCAGATGGCAGGTGATGGTGTGCTGGCGGGCAACGGCCGTTTCTTGCAGAACGGCCGTTATCTCCGTCACAACCTCCGTCAGGTTCACGCGCGCCAGCTGCAAAACCGATTCCCCGGCGCTCGTGTAGCGCAAATTCAACATCGCCTGAATCAGGTTACGCAAATGGACTGCGGCATCCATCACGCTGTTCAACTGCCCGGCCATCTCCAGGCCGGCCTCCTCCTGCAAGAAGGAGACGTAGCCCATAATCACTGAGAGCGGCGTGCGCAATTCGTGCGAGGCGATGGCGATGAAATCTGTCTTTAACTGATCCAGTTCGCTTAACTCCTGATACGCTTGTTGCAGCGCCTCGTTCAATTGGGCGAGGGCCACAGCCACGCCCGCGATGTCTGCCAACACAGTGAGCGTCTCGGCATCTTTCTGGGTAAAGGAGCCATGTTGCTTATTTAGCGCTTCCAATACGCCGACGACTTGCCGGTCTACGTCGTGCATCGGCACGCCCAAAATCGAGCGCGTCTCAAAATTGATCGTCTGAGAGACCTCTCGATTCCAGCGCGGATCCTGGCGCACGTCGGCGATGTGCATCGGACGATTGCTTTGAAAGATGGCCCCGGCGATGCTGTTGTCCAACGGGACCACCAGACTGTCCAGGGGCAAATCTGGGGCGTTGGACGTAGCCCGGAAGCGGAGTTGGCGCGTGCGGGCATCTAGCAGCAAAATCGAGGCGGCTTCAGCGCCGGTCAGCTCGGCCGCTTGCTTGATAATGTAATGCAGCAAGTGGTCCACGCTGGTGGCCGAGTTTAAGACACGACCAATCTCTACCAGGCGAGCCAGGCGCGGAGCGTCTAGGTTGGGCATCTGCGGGTTCACCTATCAAGCCTCCTTAAAATGAGGATTTGTCTGCGGCCGTGTCCTGTTACTCTTCAATCGTGTATGATAAAGGATGCTTGCACCCTAGACAAGCGAGGGGATGGGGGAATAAGTAATTGCTAATTGTCAATGGTCAATCGTCAATTGATATGAGTTTGAGTTTATACATCCATATTCCGTTTTGCCG
>CAYONK010000065.1:0-7402 GCA_964405285.1 uncultured Ardenticatenaceae bacterium | reverse complement strand
GTCAATCGTCAATTGATATGAGTTTGAGTTTATACATCCATATTCCGTTTTGCCGGCATCGCTGCGCGTATTGCGATTTTAATACCTACACCAGCCTGGGCGAGTTGAAGGAGACGTATGCCACGGCCGTTTGCGCGGAGTTGGCGCAGGTGGCGGGGGGGGAGAAACGGCCGTTTCACACCCTCTTCTTCGGCGGCGGCACGCCTTCGCTAATGTCGCCTGAGAGCATTGGGCAGATTTTGCGGGCGGTCGAGACGCATTTTGACCCTGTGGGCACGCCTGAGATCACGATGGAGGCCAACCCTGGCACGGTGGATGGGGCGTATCTGGCAGCGGTGCGGGCGGCCGGGGTGAACCGGATCAGCTTTGGCGTGCAGAGCGCCATCCCCGGCGAGTTGGCTTTGCTGGAACGGGAGCATGATTTCGCAACGGCCGTTGCCGCCGTCGGTCTGGCCCGCGCCGTTGGGCTGGACAATTTCAGCCTGGATTTGATTTATGGGCTGCCGGGACAGACACTCGATTCCTGGCGGGAAAGTTTGCTGGCGACGCTGTCCCTGGACCCGCCTCACCTTAGCCTGTATTGCCTGACGATTGAGCCGGGCACGCCGATGGAGCGTTGGCTGCACACTGGCCGGATCAACGCCCCGGACCCGGACCTGACAGCCGACCAGTACGCCCTGGCCTGCGACTTGCTAGGGCAGCAGGGCTACACCCATTACGAAATCTCCAATTGGGCGAAACCAGGGTATGAATGCGCCCATAACCTGACCTATTGGCGGGATGGGGAGTATTTGGGGCTGGGGGCGGGGGCGCACGGCCACGCGGGCGGAGTGCGTTACTCGGTGGTGAAGCAGCCGAGGGTCTATATCCGGCGGCTGCAAACTGGGGAGACGTCGGCAGCCGGATTCAGTGATGCGGCTTCGGGAGAGGATGCCAACGGAAAACGGACTATGGACTTCGGCTCATGGGTTCCGGGATATCCGCTGTCAACGGCCGTTGCCCACCACCACCCCATCAGCCGCGCCGAGGCGATGTCCGACGCGGTGATCACTCAACTACGCCTGCTGCAAGAGGGGTTGGACCAGGCGGCCTTCGCCGCCCGCTTCAGCCAAACGCTGGAAGAGGCGTTTCCCGGCGTGGTGGCCCAGTTGGCGGGATGGGGACTGGTGAGAGAGGGGGAGAACGGCCGTTTGTTCCTGACCGAGAAGGGGTATTTTCTGAGCAATCAGGTATTTTACCGCTTCATGTAAATTACATATTGACTTAGTCTATTGACTTAGCTAAGATATTGCTATGACTCAAGTAACCATTCACGAGGCGAAAACCCACCTCTCCAAACTTATCCAGCAGGCTTTGGCGGGTGAAGAGATCATCATCGCCAAAGGGCGGCTCCCCCTCGTCAAATTGGTCGCTCTACCAGAGGCGCGGCCACAGCGACGTATTGGCCAGGCGCAAGATGTTATCTTGTACATGGCTGATGATTTTGACGAGCCTTTGCCAGAATTTGCGGAGTATATGGCGTGAAACTGTTGTTAGACACGCACGTTTTTCTCTGGAGTCTGAACGGCAGGCCATTGAGTGAACCGGCTCGCCGCGCTTTTTTGGACACCGAAAACAATCTGTTTTTGAGCGCGGCCAGTTATTGGGAAATCTGTATCAAGGTGAACATCGGCAAGTTAGGGCTATCTGCTGATTGGCCGGAGCGATTTGACGCAGAAATGGCGGCGAACGGCATTCGCTGGTTGCCAATCGAGCAAGCCCACTGCCATCAGATTCTGGCGCTGCCATCTATTCATCAAGACCCTTTCGACCGCTTACTGGTCGCGCAGGCCATCCACGAAGACATGGCCATCTTGACCTCAGACCGCAATATCTCTCACTATCCAGTGACAACCGTTTGGTGAATGATGAATGATGTCACCGTAGCAATTATGGCGGGGGGGAAGAGTAGCCGGATGGGACGGGACAAGTCGTTTGTGGCGTTTGCAGGACGGCCGTTGATCGAAACCGTCCTGTCGCGGGTAGATGGTCTGGGCGCTGAAACCCTCCTCATCACCAACAAACCGGCCGACTACGCCCACCTGGGGCTGCCCATGTTCAGCGACGTGTACCCGGACTGCGGGCCATTGGGCGGGATTTACACGGCCATCCACCACGCCAGCCACCCCCACGTCCTCGTCGTCGCCTGCGACATGCCCTGGCTAAACCGCGATTTGCTCGCTTACCTGATCCGCTTGCGTGAGGAGGCAGACGTGATTGTGCCCCGCTGGACGAAATACCCGGAACCGCTGCACGCCATCTACAGCAAAGCCTGCCTGCCGCCGATACTGGCAAATTTGCAGGCAGGCCAGCTAAAGATCACCAGCTTTTTTGGCCGGGTGGCTGTCCGGTTTGTGGAGCGGGGGGAGATGGAGAAGAAGGTGGGGGAAAACGGCCGTTCCTTCGCCAACCTCAACACCCCCGCAGAGCTAGAGCAAGAGGAAGGACTCTAGCTCTTGCTCTTGCTCTAGCTCTTCGCCAGAGCAATTTCCGCCGCCCGCAGCGTATTCTGCATCAGCATGGCAATCGTCATCGGGCCGACACCGCCGGGGACCGGCGTAATCGCCCCCGCCACTTCCTTCGCCGACTCAAAATCCACGTCGCCTACTAACCGGTAGCCGCGCTTATCGTTCGGGTCGTCCAGGCGATTGATGCCCACGTCAATCACCGCCGCGCCTGGCTTGATCATGTCGCCGGTAATCATATTCGCCCAACCGATGGCCGCCACCACAATATCGGCGCGGCGCACATGGGCCGCCAAATCTTTCGTCCGGCTGTGGCAAATCGTCACGGTCGCATCCGCCTTTTGCAGCAGCATCGCCATCGGCAGCCCAACAATGTTAGAACGGCCGACAATCACCGCCTCCGCTCCCTTTGTGGCGATACCGGAACGTTCCAGCAGCACCATACAGCCATACGGCGTGCAGGGGATGAAGAGCGGATCGCGCCCTTTCATCGCCAAACGGCCGATATTGACCGGATGGAAACCGTCCACGTCCTTCTCCAGGTCAATCGTGTTCAGGACCGTCTCTTCGTTGATATGCTTGGGTAGGGGGAGCTGCACCAAGATACCATTCACCGTCGGGTCGGCATTCAGTTCCGATACCAGGGCTACCACATCAGCTTGCGAGGCGTCGGCCGGCAGGCGATGGCCGATGGAGCGGATACCCAGTTTCTCGCAGGTACGCTGCTTCATACGCACATAGGTAGCCGAGGCGGTATCTTCACCCACCAAGACCGTAGCCAGGCCAGGGGTGTAATTGTGTTCCGCTTGCATTTTAGCAACGGCAACCTTGACCTCTTCCTTCACTTGTTCCGCGATGGCGGTGCCATCAATCAGTTGTGCTGTCATCGTGTTTAGTTCCTTATCGTGGGATATACAAATGGGTAAAAAACAAAAAGACCCCCGGTGACGTTACGGAGGTCTTGTTGATCGGCAAATTTAGAAGGCTGGTAGGGCAAAGTGGCGCTATTTGGGCAATAGCTCCGTCTTCATGAATTTATCCAGCCAGATAGCGATAAATAGGGCTAACGAGAGGGCCGTGAAAAAGGTATACCCAAAACCGTAAGTATAGTAATCGGTATCAACCGCCCAAATAATAATGAATGTACTAACAACCCCAAATGCAATTGAAATTACAGCCAGAAGTAAGCGCTTCACCAGCATAGCTTTTCGCCTCCATAACAACAATGTTTACAATTCCTTGTGTTTTTTATCACAATATAGCCAGAAGGCAACTTTTTTCCTGGCTCAACCAATGGGCACATCCAGCACTTCACGCACATGACGTGTGAGGTCTTCCGGTGAAATTGGTTTGGTGAGGTATTTAGTTGCCCCGACCCTTAGACCTTTGTTGATGCTGTCCAAATCGCTTTTCGCGCTCAACATAATAACAGGGAGCGTTGAAGTATGCTGATCGCGGCGCAATTTTTCGCACACGGTAAAGCCATCCATGCCCGGCATCATCACGTCGAGCAACACAATGTCGGGCGGGCTATCCTGGACTTTTTCCAGGGCGTCGAACCCATTTTCTGCTTCAGCAACGTTAAACCCAGCTCGCACAAGCATTAACCGCAGCAATGTGCGCGCCATAGGTTCATCGTCAACGATTAATACCGATTGCGCCAAACTATCTCCAATTTGGGCTGGATGAATCCATAACACAACAATAGTACCCTTTATCTATTTTATTCATTTCTGGTTTTGAAGCAATTTCATTACTGCTTTGCCAGCAATTCTCAATTTAACAAGCAAGGTGTCATGCTGAGGTCCTCCGAAGCATCCCGTTCCCCTGGAAAATCCAGGGCCGTAGGGATGCTTCGCTTCGCTCAGCATGACAGTTAAGCGTGAAAAGCGTAGAAATAAGGCTGGTTACACAAATATCAAGCCCAAATTGAGAATTGCTGCTGCTTTGCAAACCAAATATGGCGTTAATCAGGCAAATTATCCAGAGGCAGATAGATTTCCCGGCCTTCGCGGGCAAGAAAAGTGCGCGGGAAAATTTTTCGTGCCTTTAGAAGAATATCTTCAACATCATCATCAACAGAATCTGGTGAGAAATGAAAGAGCGACAGGTTCTTTACCCCTGCTTCAACAGCTACTTGGGCAGCATCAATCCAGGTGCTGTGCCCCCAATCGGTGCGGTTCTTTTGTTCTTCAACGGAGCGAAAGTGGGCGTCGTGGATGAGCAAGTCGGCCCCATAAGCCAACTTGAGAACGGCCGAGTCTAATTCTCCGCTATGGCCGACGTCACTGCAATAGGCCAACACGACGCCGTTATCTTCAATACGAAATCCCAGGCAACCACCGGGGTGCTTCATCAGACCCACTTCGACTCGCGTGTTTTCGCCGATGATCAGGCTCTCGCCATCAGAGACTTCTTTGACGATGAGATCGGCCGGTAACGATTTATAGGCAAAGGGCAGGTATGGTTCAAGAAATTGTCCGGCGACGATCTCTTCCAGGCGCTGGCCGACTCGTTTACGCCCAACCAGGATGAAGCGGTTGGTCCTACCCCATACTGGAGCGAAAAAGGGAAATCCCTGGATGTGGTCCCAATGGGTGTGGCTGATAAGAATGCTGCCGATAATGCGACCGGGGTGGTTTTGAATGAGGTGTTTGCCTAACGGGAGAATGCCTGATCCTGCGTCAATGATGATGAGTTGGTCGTCAGATGTCTTTATTTCGACGCAGGAGGTGTTGCCGCCGACTCGGATGGTGTCTGGGCCTGGCGTTGGTATGGTCCCACGTACTCCCCAATATCGTACAAACACCTGCTTCCTCGCTTTGTGATGAGTGGTAAGGGTGTACCTGTTTACCGCAACAGGGCGGGGATTTTCCTGCGATTTTCCCGCTTTCCTTCTGGTTTGCTCGTAATCGTTCCGGACTGGGTTCTTCTGCCAATTCAACTATAAGGGTATTGTTGCGGTGGGAACTCTCAGTCTTTAGTGGGGCTGAACGTTTACCTTTGGAGATGAACAAAGAGCAAACTACGGTAATAGCAACATGTGAACGTACCTGGCCGGAGATTCGAGTAAAGGGGCGAGTTTGACAAACTCGTCAATGAACACGACTGAGGGCGTTGTGATAGGATTAGCGGGTGCGTTCTTTGGTATGGATGCGAATGATTCGTTCCACACTATCGAGAAGGTCTTGTGGACCAAAGGGTTTGGTGATGTAGTCATCCACGCGCGCAATGTGCAAACCCAGAACGCGGTCTATGCTTTGCGCTTTAGCGGTGACAACGATAACCGGAATATCGCGCATCTCTTCGGATGCTTTCATCTTCTGGTATACTTCCCAACCATCCATCTCCGGCATCATCAGGTCTAATAACACCAGGTCTGGTTTTATCTCAGCAATTTTTTGCAGTCCTTCGTGCCCGCCGACTGCGCCGGTAACGTCGAATTTACTGCGACCTAAAATGAGTTTGACCAGTTCGATCATCTCTAATTCGTCTTCGATGCATACCACTTTTTTTCGATCTTCGGTCATCGCTAAACCTCGACAAAGCATTTCCGTATTCAGGATGGGGGTCTTTCCTCAATTATTGACCACAAGTATGCTAAAGGTTATCACAAGCAAATTGGGTTGTCTATACCTTATATACCAAAGTAATGTTACTGTTTGACTTTCGCTGTTCGTTTTGGCATAATGCAGCGCAGTTGGTGATAGGAAAAAGCTATGATGGAGACGAGTAAACGGCCGTTTTCCTGCCTAGCGAGCCTGTGATGGTGAAAGACAGGCGCAGGTGGGTTGTTGAAAATCCCTCCGGAGCTGCTGACTGAACGGGTTTCTCTTAGTAGGCTCAGCCGGGTTCGCCCCACGTTAAGGGGTTGCGACAATAGGATGGGTAACGGCCGTTCTGTTGTTGAATAAGCGCCGGGCAATTTTGCCTGGAACTTGGGTGGTACCGCGGAGACTATACGCCTTCGTCCCAATGGGGGACGTGAGGCGTTTTTTGTTTTAGTCTGGTAGTCGGGTAGTCGTTAGTCTGGTAGTCGGATAGTCGTTAGTCTTGTAGTCGGGTGGTCGGGCTGCAAGCTCCGCGACTATGAGACTATCAGACTACTCGACTACCAGACTACCAGACTAACGACTACAGGACTAAATGACCGATCTGCTTTTTTTGACCGATGCGTATATGCGGGAATTCACGGCGCAGGTGGTGGCGCTGGCGGAGGGGGGCGTGGTGTTGGACCGCACGGCGTTTTACCCCGGCGGCGGCGGTCAGCCCTGCGATTTTGGCGTTCTGACGGCCGGGGGGCAGACCTGGCCGGTGACGAAGGTGCAGAAGGTGGGCGGCCAGGTGGTGCATTTTGTGGAGGGTGAGGGGTTAGTGGTGGGAACGGCCGTTACCGGCCACCTCGATTGGACCCGCCGCTACCAGCTCATGCGCACCCACACCGCCATGCACATCCTGTGCGGCGTGGTCTGGCGCGACTATGGGGCGCAGGTGACAGGCGGCAACATGGACCCGCTGCAAGGCCGGATGGATTTTGAGTTTGAGACGATGCGGCAGGAGTTGGTGGCGGAAATTGAAACGGCAGTCAATCAAGAAATGGCGGCGGCCCATGAGGTACGGGTGAAAATTTTGCCCCGCGAAGAGGCGTTCCAAATCCCTGACCTGATCCGCACCAAAATCAATTTGCTGCCCGAAGGCATCCGGGAGATACGCACCGTCGAACTGGTCGGGCTGGATTTGCAGGCCGACGGCGGTACGCATGTGGCAAACACACGCGAAGTCGGCCGCATACGCATCACCGATTACAAAAGCAAAGGCAAGATCAACAAACGCATCTATGTAGAGCTAGTACCGTAACTTTCTAAAAATGAGGGGTGAGGTTATCCTTGAGGAATGGA
>CAYONK010000064.1:0-11537 GCA_964405285.1 uncultured Ardenticatenaceae bacterium | reverse complement strand
CCACAAAGGGAGCGGCAGGCCGCAGACTGTCTTAACGGCTGAATCTATCCAGCAGCGCCCGCGTTTCTGGCAGGGCAGCCGGTTCGCTGGTGGGGGTAACGGCCGTTGCCCCTGACACTGCCGTCTTGAAGATCAGTGGCATGTAGATGATGGTCTCAGGGGTAGGCCCTTGTTCTTGTTCCAGGACGAAAACGGCCGTTGTCCGCCCTGGCACCACAAACGTCCCCGTCGCCGCGTCAAACGTCGTCGTCCCCACAATCGGGTCAACCGACGCCTGCTGCACCGGATGCAAGTCCAGGTCCAGCCCGACCAACGCCGCTTCCGTAAACGTCTGCGCCGCGTCATTGGCGTTGATTAGCACCACAATCAACTCATGATTCGGGTCCAGATCAGCCCCTTCCAGGTCAGACAGGCTCATCACAATTAGGCCCGGCAGTTGGCTCGGCCCCGTGTTGTGATACGCCAGCCGTTCCTGCACCAGTTCAGCGTCGCCCAGGCGGAACAGCGGCGAACTGGCGCGAATGGCGAGCAGCTCCTCAAACAGCGCCGTCGTCAGGGTGATGTCGTCCTCACCCGCCACCAGCGCCGGGTCGGCCAGGTACGGGACCATGATCGGCCAGTTTTCCTGGTTCTTCTCGGCGATGGGCAGACCCACGCCAAAGTTGTTGTGCGCGTAGGTGTAATCCAATCGATTGAACCAATCGCCCGAATTGTAGCTATCCCGGTCCAACGACTTGGAGCGCAGCATCTCGCTGCCCGCGTGGAAGAAAGGCACGCCCTGACCCAAGGCCACCGTACTCAGACCGACGATTTGCGCCCGAACGCGCTCCTCCATCGTCGCCGCCAGCGGCATCCCATAGACGTTGATGTCGTACAACGTCTGGTTGTCGTGCTTGGAGATGTAGGTGATCGCCTCATAGGGCTGTTCGGTGTAACCAGTGGGTGAGCCGTTGTAATCCACCTGCGCCCCCGTCACCAGATTGCCATTGCGGTCAATGAACTCATAGCCCGCCAGATTACCCGCCATACCGACGCGAATCTGGTCGCTGTAGAGCAGCAGTCGAGAAAGCGCATTCGGTTGGTTGTAATCGTTGGGGTCGTAGTAAAGGCCGTTGGCGAACCCTTGCGTCTTCAGCGCCAGCCCATTGTCAAATGGCCCGCCGCCGCGCACTGCGTCGCGCTGCCGGTCGCTGAACGTGCCGATGCCCGTGCCCGCCATGTTCAACTGCGTCGCGTTTTCGCCGCGCGCATTGTTCGCCACTTCACCAAAGTTCCAGCCCTCGCCATAGAGATAGATGGCCGAACCATCCACGCCATGCTCTTCGATGGTTAAAGCGTCCAACGCTTCGCGCACCGCCAGCATGTTGCGCTTCATGTGGTGGCCCATCAGATCAAAGCGGAAGGCGTCCACCTTGTACTGAATCGCCCACAGCACCACCGAATCCACCATCAACTTCTCCATCATGTCATGTTCGGTGGCGGTGTTGTCGCAGCAGGTGCTGTTTTCCACCTGGCCGTTGGCGTTCAGGCGATGGTAATAGCCCGGCACAACCCGGTCCAAAACCGATTTCGGGTTTTGCCCGGAGGCGTTGGTATGGTTGTAGACCACATCCACCACCACGCGCAGGCCGTTCTCGTTCAGATTTTGCACCAGTTCGCGGAACTCAACGATGCGCGTTGGGCCATCGGGATTGGTGCTGTAGCTGCCTTCCAGGGCGTTGTAATGGAAAGGATCGTAGCCCCAGTTGAAGGCGTCCAGGTCGCGGATGGCATTGATCGCCGCCTGCTGCTCGGTGGAGGTGGGCGGATAGGTCGCCAGCAGGTCGTAATCCGGCTCCAGCCAATTGGCTTTATCTTCGTCAATGGTGGCGATGTCGAACACCGGCAGCAGGTGCAGATGGGTCAGCCCCGCGTCCGCCAGACTGAGCAGGTGGCTCATGCCGTCCGTGTCGGTGTAGGTGAACGCTTTGAAGGTGCCGCGCTCGTCGGCCGGGACGCTTTCGTCGAAGGCGCTAAAGTCGCGCACATGCACTTCGTAGACGGAGATGTCTTGCGGCCCGACCAGCGGCGGTTTGCTCACGCTGTCCCAGCCGGCCGGTTGCCAATCCGCGTCATTCAGGTCAAAAATCTGGCTGCGCGTGCTGTTCTGCGCCAGACTGACCGAGTAGGGGTCGGTGACGATGTTGTTCTCCACCTGCCCGGTGCTGTGGACGTAAACCTCCACTTCGTAGAGGTAGTATTGCCCCTTCCAGCCATTCATACCGGTGTAAGACCAGATGCCGCTGGCGGGGTCCAATACCATGTCGTAGGTTGTGCTGGTCGTGACCGGATTGCTGTCGGCGAAGCGGTGCAGCGTCACCGATTTGGCTGTGGGCGCCCAGAGCTTAAAGGTGGGAATGTCCCCATTCCAGACAATGCCCAGTTCTTCGCCGTAGGCGTTGGCGGCGTACAGGTCATCCAGCACGCCGGGGATTTGCAGGCCGGTGGCATCTACCAGCGCCCCATCAGCGAAGGCGGAGACGGCGATCTGCCCTTTGAGGAGTTCGGGGACGTTGACTTCCGTTGTATCCACCTCCCACGCCGGTAAACCAGCCAGGTGCGGGAATTTGGCGGCAATGTCGCCGCTGATGGTTCCGTTCAGCGTCAGGGTGTAGACTGCGCCGCCGCTGATGCCGCTGTTGTCCAGCGTCAGGCCGCCGGCCGGGGCGGCGTGGAGGTAGACGGTATCGGCCGGCTGCATCGGCGCCCAGCCAATGGTGTCTTCGCTCAGCCAGTAGGCGCGTTGGCGGTTGATGTTGCCAATCGTCGCCCCGGCGCAAACGCGCTCGGCGATATTGAAGGCGACAGCCTGATTGGTGAACTGTACGCCCGCGCTCAACACATTCGCTCCGCCGTCGCCCTCGACAATCCAGATTTCGTACCCTTTGCTGCCCAGGTCCAGGCTTTGGTCTTCGGGCACGTCCTTCAGGTCGCCGCGATGGAGGATGTAGCTGAGGGAAGTGGCATTTTCCGCCAACGGAATATCAAAGACCAGCCCAAACCCGTCTTGCCCGATGGGTTTCAGGGGTTGCGGCCAATCGGTTGGGACCAACGCGCCCGTCCAGAGGTGCAGCCCCCAGAAGTCGTTGAAGTTCGTGCTGCTAAAGTCACCATAGTCACCCAGGCAGCGATGGTAATGGATGGTGGCGGTGTTGGTCGCCGCGCCCCATTGCCCATACCAGTTCTCTTCGGCGGAGTTGACCCAGATTTCGTAGTTCTCGGCCGGGGTGTAGGTGCGGTCTGGTTCCTGGCTGCCCTGGCCGTTGTGGACGATGAAGTTGAGCGGGTTGCTCAGGGTGAGGGTGGGGTAAACGCTGGTGGTGATGCTGTAGACTGCGCCAAAGTCATCGTAGCTGCTCGGCATTTCGCGGTTCGGCCAGTCGGTGAGCGACGGGTCGCCATCTTGCCAGAGATGCAGGCCCCAATCGGTGTAGTCCTCGTCGGCGCGGTTGTAGTGGACCAGGGTTTCGCCCAGCGCTTCGGCGCGGGAGGTGTAGATGGTCCAATCTCCCTGCACCAGCCAGATTTCCCGCGAGACGGAGGGATCGAAGAAGCGGTCGCCATCGCCGGGGTCTTTTTCGTCCCCTTTGTGGACGATGAAGTTGACCGGTTGGGTCTCATCCACCAGACGCATGGCGACGAAAGCGCCGTAGTCGTCTATGCCGCTGAATTTGCGTGGTTCTGTCCAGCCGGGGTTGTATTCGTCCGGGTGCAGGGCGTTGCCCCAGAGGTGCAGGCCCCAGAAGTCGTTGAAATCGCTGCTGCTGAAGTCGCCGTAGTCGCCGTTGAAGCGGTGGTAGTGGATGATGACATAATCTTCATCAGCCGAAGAGGGGGCGCTGACAACGGCGCTGACGATGTTGTTTTTGTAGTTTCCGTTCAGGTCGTTGACGATGGCCTGGAAGGTGATCGGCGTGCCGTCCGCCAGTCCGGTTACGTCGTAGAAGATGCGGTAGGGGGCGTTGTTGTCGGTGCCCAGGTATTCGTACTCGCCATCGCCGATTTTGACGGAGAAGTTGACTTCGGCGAAGATGGGTTCGCTAAGGGTGACGCCGACTTCGACGCGGCCGCTGACGCTGCTGCCAGCCGCCGGAGCGTAGAAAGTCACGTCCGGCGCGTCGCTGACGCTGCGGGCGGCCAGGGGGCCGTTGGCGCGGTAGATGGCGACGCTGAGGGGCGGGACGGTGACGGAAAGTTGACTCGCCCCGGTGGAGGTGATGACGTCGCTGCTAGTGAGGGGGTAAACGGCCGTGAAGCCCATATTCGCCGCATACACCGGGAAGGTGGCATTGGCCGGAGTGGTTGCATTATTCAACGCCACCACATACTCCACCTTCTCATCCCGCTCAATGCGCGAGAAGGCGTAGATACCGGCGCTGTCCTGCCCATAGCGGTGGATTTGCGCCCCGCGCCGCAGCGCTTCATGGTCGCTGCGCACGGCCGCGTAATCGGCAAGCGTCAGGTAGAGCGGGTGGGTGGCGTCGAAGTTAGAGTCGGCAGTTGTCGCGTCCGTGCCAATCAAATTGTTGTCGTTGTAAGACGCTACCTGGCTGGGGAACATGTCTTCGCGGGCATCGGCGTCGCCGCCATCGCTGACGAAGCCTTGCTCATCGCCATAGTAGACGATGGGGAAGCCGCGCGCGAAGAACATCAGGGCGTGGCCTAATTCTGACCGTGCCAGCCATTCAGCGTTTGGCGTACCGCCCAATTCATTGCGGATGAAGCCGCCAAAACGGCCGATGTCGTGGTTGCTGATGAAGTTCGCCAGTTGGTAGGCGTTGCTGTCGGCGTCGGTGTAATAGTCGTCGTTGGCGAAGTGGGTTTGCAGGTTTTGCGATGGCTCGCTCTTGATGGCGAAGCCGTAGGCGTACCCCTGCGTCTGGAAATCCAGCACCGAAGGCAGACCGCCTTGGGTGGTGTAGACGCTGAGGGTGGGGGTGTGGTAATCAAACACCTCGCCGAACATGAAGAAGTCCGGCTTGCCATTGTTGGTGGCGTAATCCATGACGGCCGGGATCACTTCTTGCCAGAATTCGATGTTGACGTGCTTCACCGTGTCAATGCGGAAGCCATCAATGTTGTAGTTGGTGATGGTGTTGGTGAAGATGTCAATGAAGCCCAGAACCACGTCGGGATGTTCGGTGAAGAGGTCATCCAGGCCGAAGAAATCGCCGTAGGTGGAGCTTTCGCCGCTGAAGGTGGAGTCGCCCCGGTTGTGGTAGTAGATAGGGTTGTTCAGCCAATCGGGGTTCTTGATGGTGGCGTGGGCCGGATCATCAAAGGTAGGCGTGTAGGGGAAGCTGACCAATGGGTCGAGTTCCGGGAAGGTACCGGTTCCCACATAGTCGCGGTCGTCGAAGATGTTGCCATCGGCGTCGCGGTAGGGATAGTCGGTCTTATTGCGATAGCTGTACTGCCCTTCCAGGTATTGGATCATGTTGCCGGTGTGGTTGGCGACGATGTCCAGATAGACCTTCATGCCGCGGGCGTGGGCGGCGTCTACGAAGGCGGCGAATTCGGCGTCTGTGCCCAGGTGCGGGTCAATGGACTCGAAATCGAGAATCCAGTAGCCGTGATAGCCAGCGTAGGAGGTGTTGACGTCGGTCCCGCTGCCTTCCAGTACGTCGTTCTTGAAGACGGGGGTGATCCACAAGGCGGTGACGCCCATATCCTCCAGGTAGTCGAGGCGGCTGGTCAGGCCGACCAGGTCGCCGCCGTGGAAGAAGTTTTTGTGGGTGGGCAGGTAGCCGTGATCGAAGTGAGTTCCGGGAATGCCGCCGGTGTTGTTGGCCGGGTCGCCATCTTCAAAGCGGTCGGGCAGGAGGAAGTAGAAGTTTTCGTCCTGTACGGGGTGGCTGATGGGGGCGCGGACCAGGTCGAGGTCAATGGGCGGCAGGAAGGGTGCGGGGGTGAAGACGGCTAAACGGCCGTTGTTCCCATCAAAGTAGAGATTTACCGGATCGCCGTCGGTGTAGGTGGTGAAGGGGACGGTGGCCGCGTTGTTACCCCGGCCGTCGGCGCCCACCTGATTGGCCCATTCGTTGTTGGTGATTTTCGCTTCTGAATCACCGGCTGTGGCAATCGGGTAGACGAGGGCTTTCTGGTTGTAGCCCAAATCGGTCAGCGCGGTGGCCGGGTTGGTGTTGTCCCAGCCTTGCCAGGGGCCGACGCCGATGAAGGGATCGGGGATGTTGTCCCAGGCGTTGACGATGTTGGTGGTGGGGTAGAAGGGCCAACCGGCGTCGCCGCTGTAGTCGTTGGTGTCGAAGGTGAATTTGACGACCTGGTCGGCTTCGCTGGTGATGACCCAGGCGTTGCTACCGGGGTAGCTGGTGGACCAGTTGCAGAGGTTGATCTTGAATTCGTAACGGCCGGCCGTCTCAATCACCATATCCCGGCTGAAGACGCCATCGCCGCCGATCAGGTCGCCGTTTGTGCCGTCGTCATAGAGCGGGAAGCCATCTTCGCTCCAGCCGTTGAAGCCGCCAGCGACGCAGTAGCTGCCGCTGCTGCTGGTGCTGGGGAGGATGGCAAAACGGCCGTTTACCGCATCAAAATAAAACGCCATCGTCGTGCCGTCAACCGGCACAGTGAAGTTAATCGTCGGCGCCTCCACACTGCGGCCGTCCGCCCCAACCTGATAATCCCAATTGTCTGTTGCGCTGATCTTGGCTTCATAGTTTCCGGCAGTGGCGAAGGTGTAGGTGAGGATGTGGTGTCCATTGCCCAAATCAGTCATGGCCGTCGCCGGGTTTGTGTTACCCCATCCTTGCCAGGGACCAACAACGGTGAAGCTTTGCGCCGCGCCGTCATCGCTCCAGACATTGACGATGTTGCTCGTCGGGGCGTAGGGCAAACCGGCGTTGCCGCTGTAATTGTTGGTGTCGAAGGTGACGACAACGGAGCCGGGGGCGGTCAGCCAGATCCAGGCATTGTCGCTTGTGGGATGGGCGTTGCCCCAGTTGCCGCACTCGACCGCTTTGAATTGGGTGCGGCCGGCCGAGGCAATCACCAACTCGCGAGAGAAGATGCCGTCACCGGCGAACAGGTCGCCGTTCGTGCCGTCATCATACAGGGGCGTGTTGCCGTTGTTCCAGCCGTTAAACTCGCCCGCCACGCACCAGTTGGTTGAATCCGGGGCGCGGCTGGCGGCTTCGCTGGTTGCCGGTCCGGCCTGGGCCGTGCCCGCCATCAGCCAACTCAACAAGGCGATAAAGGCCAACCCCATCAGCCCGCTCAGGGCCAGACGGGTCAGGGAAAGAGATCGTGTCTGCATATTGTCTCCTCTTAACTTGCGCAGCGCGGCGAGGGCTTCTCAATGTTCCGCGCTGATTGCGGCCAACGGCCGTTTTCCTTAAAATTCGCTCTAGTCACGCCCGCCTGAAGCGCCCGACAAACAAAAAAGCCCGTTTAATGCGCAGTGCATTAACCAGGCTTTAAGTGATCGGGCAACAAACAGCAATGTCCCAGTTTTTTGGTAACATAGTGAATCTGAATAGTCAGGAATGAAAATCGAACAACTTGCTGAACTGAGATTGAGGATCAGAGACCGCTCATTCTCCGGTCGCCAATCTCCTGAAAGTTGTTTACCCTGCGTTCCTTAGGCTACGTGAGTAGCGAGCTAATGTCGAGCTTCTGTCAAATTAGTTGATACCTCAACTATTATGGCTGAATAGTAATTCAGTTGGGCAACTTTGTCAATATCTGGCCTGAAATTTTGTATACTCTTCTCAATTCCAAACAAGCGCTCAGACCCCAGAGGTCGGCCGCTCGTTTAACATAAAGCGTTACGGCTTAAAAACCTGTCAGTTCTCTCGCAGAACGACTTATGCGGAACCTGCCAGGTTTAAACGGCCACATCTCAAGGAGAACACGAATGGCTGATGCAGTGCAGGTACAAACAATAGCAAATCGCATGACGGAAAACGTGGAGCGGGTGATCATTGGTAAACGTGCGGCCGTCGAACTAACCGTCCTGGGCCTGCTGTGCCAGGGGCACATTCTGATCGAAGACGTGCCCGGCGTGGGCAAGACGGTGTTGGCAAAATCGTTGGCCCGCTCCGTCGGCTGCAAATTCCAGCGCATCCAATTCACCCCAGATATGCTGCCCAGCGACGTGACCGGCGTCTCCGTTTTCAACCAGAAAACGCGCGAATTTGAGTTCCGTCCCGGCCCAATTCACGCCCAAATCGTCCTGGTGGATGAGATCAACCGGGCCACGCCCAAGACCCAATCCGCTCTGCTGGAATCCATGGAAGAGCGGCAGGTGACGGTAGACGGCCACACCTATCCGCTGGAAACCCCTTTCATGGTGCTGGCGACGCAGAACCCCATCGAGTATGAGGGCACGTTCCCCTTGCCGGAAGCGCAGTTGGATCGCTTCATGCTCCGCATCCGGCTTGGCTATGCGAATAAAGAACAGGAGATGGAGATGCTGGACCGCCAGCAGCGCCACCACCCCATTGAGGCGTTGACGCAGGTGGTGTCGGTAGAAGAGCTGCTCGCCGCCCAGGAAGCCATCAAAGAGATTTACGTGGACAATCTGGTGAAGGAGTACATCGTCACCCTGGTGCGGCAGACGCGGGAGCATCCGGAGGTGTACCTGGGGGCGAGTTCACGCGGGGCGTTGGCGATTTACCGGCTGGGGCAGGCGCGGGCGGCGCTGCAAGGGCGGGATTTTGTGCTGCCGGACGACGTGAAGGCGTTGGCCGGACCGGCGCTGAGCCACCGGATCATCGTGGGGCCGGCGGCGCGGATCAAGGACGTTGAGCCGGAGGCGATTGTGAAGGAGATTGTGGATACAACGGCCGTTCCCGGCGCGCAAGGCAAACCATGATTGAGGCAATCAAGGAGCAACTACGGCAGCGGAGAACGGCCGTTTTCCTCCTGGCCCTCCTCTCCTTACTGGGCGGATTGCTCACCGGGCGCGACCTGCTGTTCAACCTGGCCTACCTGCTTGGTCTGCTGCTCATCGTTTCATTCTTCTGGGCCTGGAGCAACATCACCTGGGTTCACCTTTCTCGCGCCACCCGCGCCCGCCGCAACCAGGTAGGACGGCCGTTAGAAGAGCGCTTCGCCGTACAAAACACCAGCTTCCTGCCCAAACTATGGCTGGAAATACGCGACTTTTCCAACGTGCCCGGCCACCGCACCAGCCAGGTGGTAGACAACCTGGGCGGGAAACAGACCTACAATTGGCGAGCTACCACCATCTGCCGCGAGCGCGGCCGTTACCAACTCGGCCCCATCCAACTGCGCACCAGCGACCCGTTCGGCCTCTTCCCCATGCAGCGCGACCTGACAGCCACCAGCAACGTCGTCATCTACCCCCACACCTTCGACATCCCCCAATTCGCCCTACCCCTCGGCATGCTGCCCGGCGGCGATGCCCTGCGCCGCCGTACCCATTACATCACTACCAACGCCTCCGGCGTGCGCGACTACGCCCCCGGCGACAGCTTCAGCCGTATCCACTGGCGCAGTACCGCCCGGCGCGACCGGCTCATCGTCAAAGAGTTCGAGCTGGACCCACTGGCCGACATCTGGATTGTGCCGGACATGGCGATTTTCAGCCATGTCGCCCCAGAACTGGCAGAAAAACAGGAGGCGCACAGCCAGCTTGACTTATGGGAATGGATGAAGGAGCGGGAATACCGTCTGCCGAAAGCCACTGAGGAGTATACCGTCAGCGTGGCGGCCTCGCTGGCCCAATACTTTTTGCGCAATGATCGCTCGGTGGGGATGCTGGCCTATGGGCAATCGAATGAGATCGTGCAGCCAGACCGGGGGGAACGGCAAGTCAACCGCATTTTGGAGACGCTTTCGGTGCTGCGCGCCCAGGGTCAGACGCCGATTGATGGGCTGCTGCACACCGAGTCGCACT
Source organism: uncultured Ardenticatenaceae bacterium (assembly GCA_964405285.1). Taxonomy (GTDB): domain Bacteria; phylum Chloroflexota; class Anaerolineae; order Promineifilales; family Promineifilaceae; genus Leptovillus. The sequence goes on along the minus strand of CAYONK010000064.1, from coordinate 1,615 downwards.
TTTTCCCGCGCGGCACGACGCTGGTGGTGGTGACGCCGACGACGCAGGAGAAGTGGGCATTGGCGGCGCGGCAGTTGGCCCGGCGCGGCCTGCGGGTGGTGACGGTGCTGATTGACCCGGCCTCGTTTGGCGGGCAGCATTCTGGTGAACCATTAGCAGCGCTGTTGCAAAGCTATGGGATGGCGGTGTATGTGGTGCGGTATGGGGAGGAGTTAACGGCCGTTCTCAGCCAAAATCTGCGGCGCAGTGGGGCGTTTGCGGTGTAGGGGAGATTGGGGATTGGAGATTGCTTAATCTCCAATCTCTATTTACATAACCATGAGGGGGATACTGTCGGTAACGGCCGTTTCCCCCACCGGCCGATCCACCGCCACCCCAGACATACTCCAGGGGCCAGTGTGCCGGATGCGCACCTGGACCAATTGACCCATCAGCTCGCGCGGGTCGTCGAAAAAGACCAGTTTGCTCTGCGGCGAACGGCCGCGCCAGCGCCCCTTGTACTTCTCTTCCACCAGCACTTCCACCGTCTCGCCGCGCCAGCGGGCCATTTTGCGCTCCGAAATCCCCTTCTGCAACTCTTCTATTGCCTGAAAACGGCGGCGCTTCGCTTCATCCGGCACGTCATCTTCCAGGCGGCGGGCGCTGACCGTGCCGGGGCGCGGGCTGTAACGGGCCAGGTGAACCTTATCCAACTCCAATTCCTCCATGATGTCATAGGTTTTCTGGAATTGGGCTTCGCTCTCGCCGGGGAAACCGACGATGATGTCGTTGTGGATGGCCACGTCGGGGATGATGCGGCGGATGCGGTGGACCAGTTGGCGGTAGTCATCGGCGGTGTAGCCGCGCTTCATGTTCGCCAACACCTCGTCGTCGCCCGCCTGGATCGGCACTTCGATCTGCGGCATCACTTTAGGCAGGTCGGCGACGGCGTGGAGCAGTTTGTCGCTCATGTAGTTGGGGTGGCTGGTGAGGAAGCGGATGCGGGCCAGCCCGTCAATCCCATTGATCACCCGCAGCAGGTCGGCCAGGTCGGGGCCGTCCGGCACGTCGTAGCCGTAGCGGTCCACAATCTGACCGAGCAAGACGACTTCCTTCACGCCCTGGGCGACGAGGGAACGGACTTCGGCGGCGATTTCGCCCACCGGCCGGCAGCGCTCGCTGCCGCGCTTCTGCGGGATGATGCAGAACGTGCAGGCGTGGGAGCAGCCATAGACCACCGAGACGGGGGCGGAGACGAGTTGGCCGCGCTGGTCGGCAGGCAAAATCACTTCGCCATCCTGCCAGGCGTGGCGTTGGGCGGTACTCGCCAGTTCCAGCGTCAGGTCTTCGCCTTGCCGCAGGTGGGAGACGAGCGGCAGGCCGTCGGTGCTGGGTTCCATGAAGACGTCCACAAAAGGGAAGCGTTTTTCCAACGCCTCGTTGCCGCGCACGCCGACGACGCAGCCCATGACAGCGATGGTCATGTCCGGCCGTTTTTCTTTGAGGGGGCGCAGGTTGTGGAGTTTGTTGTACGCCTTGTCTTCCGACTGCTGGCGCACGGTGCAGGTTTCCAGCACGACGACGTCGGCATCTTCCAGGCGCGGCGTCGCCCGATAGCCGATTTTTTCGAGTTCGG